>CAZKGF010000088.1:0-7841 GCA_964552115.1 uncultured Halobacteriales archaeon | reverse complement strand
CGGATAATTTTCTATTTGTCTCGTTGGATGGGTTGATCGGGGACATCGCGTGGCGGGTTCAGGCGGAGGGCAATCAGGTCAAATACGCAATTACCGAGGACGAGTTCTCGCAGGACGTCGCAGATGGCTTCGTTCCGAAGGTAGACGACTGGGAGACCGAAATAAACTGGGCCGATATTGTCGTCTTCGACGACGGATTCGGACTCGGAACACACGCAGAACGGTTGCGGGAGGAGGGGATGCCGGTCGTTGGTGGGACGCAATTGACTGATCGCCTCGAAGAGGATCGCGGATTCGGGCATGACGCGATGGCCGATCGGGGATTGGATGTCATCGAATCGGTGATTTTTGATGATTTGAACGATGGCATCGAATTCGTCCGGCGTAATCCTGCCCCATACGTCATCAAACCCTGTGGGGAAGCACAGAATTTCAACCAGTTGCTCTATGTTGGCCAGTCCGACGATGGCGAGGACGTCGTCCAAATGCTGGAGCGCTATCGGGACGTGTGGACCGAAGCTATCGAGGAGTTTCAACTGCAGCGCCGCAAATCGGGCATCGAGATCTCGGTCTGCGCATTCTTCGACGGCGAACAGTTCGTTACTCCAGTAAACTATACGTTCGAGCACAAGCGGCTATTCCCCGATGACCTCGGCCCGATGACCGGCGAGATGGGCACGAGTATGTTCTGGGGGCCACCAAACACACTGTTCTACAAGACTATCGGTCCGTTCGAATCACTCCTGCGAGATGAGGGATACGTCGGGGCGTTCGACATAAACTGCATAGTAAATGAAGACGGTATCTTTCCGCTCGAAATCACACCGAGGTTCGGATATCCACAAATCCTAATTCAAGAGGAAGCGATGGAATCACCGATTTCGGAGTTCCTGTTTGACCTCGCCACCGGTACTGACCCTACCTTGAACGTGCACGACGGGTATCAAGTGGGGTTACGTGTCTGCGTACCGCCATTTCCTGCAGACGACGTCGAGTGGTTCGACGAACACAGCCGTAACCTGGTGGTTCGATTTCGGTCGGATGGCGTTCCGGATGGCGTCCATCTGGAGGACATCAAACACACAGATGGTGAGTATCGGGTTGCAGGAGAGACCGGTGAGGTTCTCGTAGTCACGGGCCGAGGAGAGACGATGCGAAAAGCCCAACAGCAAGCATACAACCGCGCGGAGGACATCATCCTCCCCAACAAATACTATCGAAGCGATATCGGCGACGGGTGGTACAGCCATGCCGAACAACTGCTCAGCTGGGGATACCTACAAGAACCAGGCTGACTTCCAACGTTAGATGGCTGATGTTGAGTCGGTTGGTAGATCCCGCTTCGATTCAGTGTCCGTGATTGCGTCGACGAGCAGGTTTGCCCCTAATTCGATTTCGCGTTTGGTCACGTCTAAGGGGGGCAGGAGGCGCATCGATCGTTGCCCGCAACCGAGTGTCAACAATCCTCTGTCTAGTCCAGCACGAATCGTCTGTTCGAGAGCAGCTTTCGATTCGAAATCCAGTGCTACCATCAATCCCTTCCCACGGATATTTCCGATACTGTCGAGGCCAGCCGATCGGAGATGGGCTTTCAATTGGTCACCACGATCCCGTGCGTTCTTGCGAAGGTTTTCCTCTTTAATGACATCTATCGTGAGGGCGGCTTGGAGGGCTGCAAGTATGTCCCCGCCACCCCACGTCGATGAAATACGGGCCTTCTCTTCGGGGAACACTTCGCGACGTGAAATCGTTGCTCCAACCTGAGAGGCCTTCGCGCTTGTGATCACGTCCGGCTCGATAGGATAGTGATCCGACCCCCACCATTTGCCTGTTCGGCCGAGGCCGGTCTGGATTTCGTCGGCAATGAGCAAGATATCGTGTTTCTCACACACAGCATGAAGCTCCTCGGCAAATTCGTCGCTCGGGAACCGATAACCGCCTTCTCCTTGAATGGGTTCGACGATGATATAGGCGAGATCTGCAGGGTCGACGTATCCGCGTTTGGAATCGAGCATTTCACGAAGCAACGACATGTCGTCGTCAGACGGGAAGAATCCGCAATTGCACGTAGCCGATGTGCAGGTACTATCCTTGCAATAGGGAACGTCGTGTATCCCCGAAATTTCGGGAAACTCACGGCGGTGCACCGATTTCGATCGGTTGAGTGAGAGGGCCCCGAGTGTTCGTCCATGAAACCCGCCTCTGAACGTGATCCCCTGCCGTGCCCCGGAACCCTGATCGTAACAGATCTTGATCGCGTTTTCGACAGCTTCGGCGCCAGTGTTTGATAGGAATACGGTGTCGAGTCCGTAGTCGGAGGTCAAGTCGGTTAGCCGATCCATGAGTTGGGGGACGCCCGGCATGTCTGGCGAGTCGGGCGGCCAGCCAGTACTCGAGTAGAAACTCTGGCCGGCGATCTTAGTGGGGGTCGGGAGGTCGAACTCGACGATTTTCGCTTCCAGTGTTGGATTATTGTAGCCAAGCGGTGTGGCCGCTATATGGCTCGTGAAATCGAGAAGCACGTTACCATCGACATCGGTGCAAAACGGACCGATGGCCTCCTCCGTCACATCCCAGACGAACTCGTAGGCTGCTGTACTCGGCGCAGCGAACTCTTGCTGGTACGTGACCCACTGTTCTGCGTTCTCTCCGGGGAATGTATCGACGTGGGGCTCGACAGTGTCTCTATCCATATCCCGCTATGTACGGGGAGCCTCAATAACTCATGGGACAGTAAGATCAGGTCGTCATTTTGCCACCGTCAATCGTATTCAAGTGTCTCAATTTCGTGACCATCTTTATGCGTCCAGCGCTCCACATTTGAGAGAATTCATGGAACCGGAGTCCTTTGAGAACGAACAGACCGTTTTTACTCATCAGGAGAATAATACTCTCGGTGAATTTCATCTAGCGTTCGAGGATGCTCACGCGACTGTTGAATCCGAGCTTGGAGACACCCATTCATTGTGGATCGACGGAGACCGACACGAGATTGAGGAGCACTACACCGTAACGAGTCCAAGTGAAATGGACCGCGAAATCGGACGATTCGCCGCTGCAAGCGAGGTTGAGGTTGATCAAGCCGTTCGGGCTGCCGGCGAAGCGTTCGATAGGTGGCGACAGACTCACTGGAGCGATCGTGTCGAAATCTTTCAGGATGCAGCTGAAATCGCGCGAGAACGGAAGTTCGAGCTAGCTGCGACGTTGACTTTGGAAAACGGCAAAAATCGGACAGAAGCGATGGCCGATGTTGACGAGGGGATCGATTTCCTGCGATTCTACAGCCGCGAATTGAATCGGCACGACGGCTACGACTACGATACCGGAGAACCGACGCCAGGGCAACATTGTACGAACTCACTCGAACCGTTCGGTGTCTTCGGCGTGATCGGACCGTTCAATTTCCCGTTTGCCATTTTCACAGGCATGACGGCCGGTGCGGTACTCACGGGTAATACGGTCGTCGCAAAACCTGCAAGGCCGACGTCACTGATCGCTCACAAAGTAATCGACATCTTTGCAACAGCGGGGGTGCCGGACGGGGTTGTCAACCTGATTACTGGAGGCGGACGCGCGGTCGGACAACCAATCGTCGAACACGAGGATGTTCAGGGAATCGTGTTTACGGGCTCCAGAGAGGTCGGCCGTGATATTCAACAGACCTTCTTCGAACTCGACAAGAATGGACCGGTTATCGCGGAGTTGGGCGGAAAAAATCCCGTCATCGTTACGGCGAACGCGGATCTCGAGAAGGCGGTGTCCGGCGTAAAAAACGGTGCGTTCGGGTATAGTGGCCAGAAGTGTTCGGCGACGGCCCGAGTGTACGTCCATCGGGACGTAATCGACTCGTTTACGCGGCAACTGGTGACCGAAACTGAAGAATTACCGATTCGCTCACCTGAACGCCAGGACGCATTCATCTCGCCACTCATCGACGATGCTGCGGAAGAACGGTATCGGAACGTCTGTCGAACTGCGAGAGAAGTGGGGAACATCCACACTGGAGGTGAAGTCGTCACGTCAGCCGACCTTTCGAACGGTCGGTTCGTCAAACCGACAGTTGCAACCGACATACCCCACGGGCACGAACTGGCGCGTGAGGAGCACTTCCTCCCCTTCGTGACGATTCATCCCGTATCCAACTTGGACGAAGCGATCACGAAGGCAAACGATAGTCAGTACGGGCTGTGTGCCGGACTGTTCTCGGAAGACGAAACGGAAATAGAGACGTGGTTCGATCGGATCGAGTCAGGCATGTGTTACGTCAATCGCCACCAGAGCGCGACGACCGGGGCGCTCGTCCAGGCCCAACCATTCGGCGGGTGGAAAGCATCGGGAACGACGAGTAAATTCGCCGGCGGGTACTGGTATCTCCCACAATTTATGCGTGAACAGAGTCGAACCGTTGTTCGCGAAACTAATCGACAGTAAGCCTGGGTAAGTCCGTGGAATCTCATCGACGAATACGGACTTCGAGGTCACGAGACGTTCCTCGATGTTCGAAACCGCCAGATCCATACAGTGAATTCGGTGATCTTGGGTTCGACGGAACCCTTCGCTTCCGGACAAGACACGGTACATATGAACCATTCGCGGAGTACAGTGTGTGGCGTTCGGGGCCCCGTCAGTACAGGCGTCGGGGAAGGTGAGTCGACGCCCGCTATCCTACAAAAGGGCTGATATGATAGCCAGAACTACAAAGATGATTATAAGCCACTTGGCTATATCCCAACTGAGACCAGCAACTCCTCGTACCCCAAGAAATCCTGCGACGAGTGCAAGTATTAGAAAGAGAATTGCAAGTTCGATAACGCCACCTCCGAGCTGTAATGGTACTGACGCGATACCGTCCGGGGCGACTAAAGCGTTACTTACGTATTGAATTGATGGGTGCATTAGTTCGGGGACGCCTCCGTTATCTCAGCTTCTGGGGAGTTCACGATTACGCTGCGAAGTCCCTTCTGAGCATTGTGTTTACGCGTGTAGCCCTCACTGCTGAGAGCGATGATGTTTCCATTACGGTGGCGGAGTCGCCACCGCCATTCCTCACCGCGGTCTCGGAAAACTTCGAACCGAGCCGTTGACTGTGATCCGTCGGTTGCGCTCACCGGCCTGGTTTCCTCGGGTGGGACAGGATGATTTGCGATGGTTGTGTCGGTAGAATCTTCGACAGGCACAGGCCATTCCAGTTCCAATTCTAGACTCAACTCGTCCCCTTCGTCCTCGAATTCGATTTCGAGCGAGAGATCGTCCGGCACATCAACGTTGATGGCCTCCGCCCCCGGGTCCACCCGAACGGATCCCGTGAATATCCCGTCTACAACGCCGCTCAGTACTTCCGCGATTTCCTCGCGGCCGGCCGTCATTTCGAATTCGTACTGGGACGAATGGGATGCCCCGGTGCTATCCGCCATATCATGGCAAACCGTCTCTCTGAGCGTACGCCTTTCCCATGGTCTACCAAGGTGTTGATTTCTGCCCCATTCAGAAAGCAAATTCCCCATCGAATCTACTTCTCCGGGTTCACCTAACTAATTGATCAGCCCTGACGGTCGTGTACCCTCAATCGACTCACCAGTTGGAGTATCGCCAACAGTCGTCTATCCCGTCGGGCCTAATCGCGACGCTCGGGTATCTCCCACCGATGGATAGAGTTTCCCCAAGCGTTCGGTCCAGGGTATTGGAAACTCCTGACATCTCGTACGCAGACGATTCTGCTTCTCCGTACCTTGGAACTGAAGAGAGTATTCCGAACGGAATGGGAGGAGGGCTAGTCGGCTAGTTCCACGATGAGGACTTCAATATCGGGATGTGCCTCCCCATTGCGATATTCCCGCGCACCACGAAGGTCCAGGTCGTTCTCAAGAGCTGAGAGCAGCAGAGTCTGTAACGCCGAATCGAACTCGGCGACGGTCGAAATTTCCCCGTCGGGGATATCGGAGGGTTGGTTTGACATGATAGGTGGCGAACAAAGGCCAGGACAGGCTACGACGACCGTATCCAGACCGGCGATATGGTGTTCGACCGAGGCCAGCGGAATTGTCCGTGCCACTGATTAGGGCTCTGGTGGGAAAGGTGCGTGCTTTTGCATGGTACACCATGGATGTGGTAGAATGCCGGTGGGTAGTTCCATTTGAAGAGGTATCACACAAATTCCCAGTAGGTGTCAGTCTCTTTGCTCAGAGACGAGAAGCGTACTCGATACCAAGTTACTAATCGCCCGGCGAAGTCGTTCAGTCACAGCCTGGTCCGTGATTCCGAATTCGGCCGCCAGTTCCTGGGTGGACGTCTGCCGGGGTATCGAGTAATAGCCGGACTCAACCGCGTGGGCCAAGGTCATACGTTGGGGCGAGGACAGACCGTACCAGGGGCCTGCACTGGGCTTGGTGGGATTGTATAACCGCTGTACGTCTATCGGAATACTGTGTTCGGTACAATATTTCTGAAACGCGGAGAGGGTCTCATGGCTCGGGAATCGAAGCTCGAACGTCCACGTATCAGCAACCCCGCGAGCTTCGAGCAGATTCGCTTCTGTTTCGAACAGTCCTCTGAAGAACGTGTCATCCGAGACGTTCCAATCCAGCGCGTACAGTACCTCGCCATCATGGGTATTGACGAGGTCGATATCGTTCACGGCTGCATGGCCTCGAACGGAGTTTTCGAAATCGGTTTCCTCCCCGTGGACGCGGAAAAACGGGACCGTGCGCTCGCCCAGTGGGACGAAAGTAGCTAGCACGACACTTGTATCGCCCTCCATCCCGAGAATGCGGCCTAGTTCGAACTGCTGAGACGAAAGCGCCAAATCGACGATTACAGCCATTGTGGACCATTTATACGGGAACTGTAAAAGGTTGATTCACGTCCGTTCGATACGGTTCCTTGGTTCACCATGCAAGATAGCGTGACTTCGGCTTTGGGCTCTGGCTGGGGTCCGCCCACATACAGTCGGTTGGGTTCGTCCTGTTCCCGTAGTTTATAGAAATCCGTGACACAGGGCAAAAGGCCAATCGGACCATGAACGATCGATGCGCGACGGACCCGGTCCGATGCGCATTGGATCCGGTGTCCAAAATTGGCCAGTTCTGCAACGAGATTCACATGTCCGGGTATAGAAACCTTGGTAGACCATGGAATACGCATTGGGATTTGGGACTCAATTCATTCCCTGAGGCAGGTACCTACCATGGCATCAGAACCCAAAACTGTCGACACGCTCATCAAGACGTACCAAAGTCACATTGGTGATCCATCGACTGCAGACGAGGCCCGCGGCTATTGGTTGTTCGCCTTCGGTAGCATTCTCGGGATCCTTGGGATGCTACTCTTCCTGTTCAGTCCGTCCGCAGGGACCATTCGACAGTGGTCCATCGTCTTCGGGGCCACTGGACTCGTGTTAATGATCGCCGGCCCGGTCATCCGCTTACCGTTGCAAGCCAAAGCCACATGGATGGTGTATCTTGGTGGCGTCATCTCTGCAGTGGCAATCGGCTGGTTCGTCATGGCCTACCCGGCCCAATGGACTACCCAGTCGGGGAACCTCCCAATAATAGCGCTATACGGAGTCGGTGTGTTCGTGGTGGCTGCCGCCGGCACGTTCGTACCGGTACTTTCGGATCGCGGAAACGACGAATCACAGATTGCGACCCTCCAGGCGGAAATCGAAACCCTCCGAGAATCGAATCGCGAGGCCGCAACCGATGAAGACGATCAAACTGAGGAGGTTGACAATCTCACTGAAACTCTCGCGGATTCTGAAGCGACAGTTGAAAAGTTACGAGCCGATCTCGCAGATACGGAAGCTGACGAGGCTGAACTCGCGGTCCTTCTAGGCGAGTATCGTG
>CAZKGF010000087.1:0-7847 GCA_964552115.1 uncultured Halobacteriales archaeon | reverse complement strand
TGGTAGCCGATCGGCCCCTGGCGGCCGTGTTCTTTGCCGTGTTGGATAGCTCACAGTCGTTTCTGACTCAGCAGGAGGTCCATCGAACGCTCCCGCAGTGGGGCTTACCAGTGAGTGAGCTTTCCGAGCGGTGTTCGGATATCGAGGGGGCAATCGAGTACCGTAATCGGTTGCTTGATCGCCGTGAGGAACTCGAATTCGAAATCGATGGCGTCGTCATTTCGGTGAACGACCGGGACGCCTGTGACCGCCTCGGACAGACGGCGCGCGCGCCTCGGTGGGCGATCGCGTTCAAATTTCCGGCACGCCGCGAACAGACTGTCGTTCGCGATATCGTCGTACAAGTCGGCCGAACCGGCCGTCTTACCCCGGTTGCCTTGCTGGATCCGGTCGACGTCTCGGGCGTGACAGTCTCGCGAGCCTCGCTACACAACCCAGAAGAAATCGCCCGTCTGGGGGTCGGTATCGGTGATCGCGTCAGCGTGAAGCGGGCCGGCGACGTCATCCCGGACGTCGAGGAAGTCATCGAACACCACAGCGAGGATCACTTTACGTTCCCAGACCGGTGTCCTGCCTGTGGGAGCCTCGTCGAGCGCGACGGGCCCTTGGCCTTTTGTCCGGCAGGCTTAGGCTGTCGGGCACAACTTCGCGGCGCGATCGAGCACTACGCGAGCCGAGGCGGGCTCGACATCGAGGGGCTTGGCCCCGAACGGATCGACCAAATCATGGAAGCTGGTCTCGTTGACGGATTGGCCGACCTCTACGACCTCGAGGTGTGTACATTGGCCCAACTCGAGGGGTGGGGCCGAACGAGCGCCACCAACCTACTCGAGGAACTGGATGCTGCGAGGAACCCACCCTTAGCAGAGTTTCTGACAGCCTTGGGCATTCCAGAAGTGGGCGATGCCACCGCCCGTGCTCTCGCACAGGAGTTTGAAACGTTCGAAGCCCTCCGCAACGCGGATATCGAGGCGTTGGAGACCGTTCCGGATGTCGGGCCAACGGTGGCAACAGCGATCCGTGACTTCTTCGACCGCGACCGCAACGCAGCGGAACTCGATGCACTTCTCGAACGGGTCGATCCCCAACCTGCCGAAATGGAAACCGGCGACGAACTCGCCGGATTGACGATCGTATTTACCGGAACGCTGACCGGTCCGTTGGCCTCGTATACCCGTGGAGACGCCCAAGAGTTGGTCGAGTCCCATGGTGGGTCGGCCACGAGCAGTGTCTCCAGTAACACCGATTATCTCGTCGTCGGTGACGATCCCGGCCAATCGAAGAGAGACGCGGCCGCCAGGCACGACGTCCCGGAACTCTCCTCCGAGGAATTCGCGACCTTGTTGACGGACCGCGGAGTCCCGGTGTAGCTGAGCGGGGCAGATCATTCGTTTGGTCGCCCAGGACGCGTCACGCGAATGGCTCGAAGAGGCAAGCTTCACTTACAAATCAGCCTTCCGGAACCGGTAGAAGCCGAGTAGAACCGGGATGACGAGCCAGAACAGAAGCACCACGATGCCGAGCCACGGTGTGCCAAAGAAGGCTTCCACGTCGCCTGGGGATTGGGTTCCCCCGGCGACGGCAGCCGGTGCTTCCGGAATGACAGCAGTCAGACTGGTTACGAAACTACTGCTGGGGGGAACCTGATTCACGACGAACAGCCATTCCGGGAAATCCGCGGCGGTCTGTGGGAACTGAAAGCCGTTCGCGGCAAATGCCAGGCCAAGGGCAACGATATCCCACATGAGTTCTACGACGACGAAAAAGCCCACAGCCAGCGCAGCCGCCCTGGACGTCGATCCGGTCGTGCCGGATATCCCGACCATGATACTCACGTACGTGAAGGCGAACAACAGTGAGACCAGGGCGAACGCAACAGTCCCGACCGGGGCAAATTCCCCGATAAGGACGCCGGCGATGACGATCCCGATCAGGAGTGCGATGACGACAGGTAAGGCGAGAACGGCCGTCCGCCCGAGCAGTTTCCCGACGATGACGTCGCGCCGAGAATGGGGCAACGAAAGGAGGATCTTGATCGTTCCGCTCTCTCGCTCGCCGGCGATCGCCTTGTAACACGCAAGAATCGCAGCCAGAGAAATGAACGTCCCCACGATATTCGCGACGAAAAACATTACCCCGAGGGCACTGGGATCGCCACCGGAGAGTTCGTCGACGTAAGCATAGGCGAAGGCAATGCCCGCCGCAAGTACCAAGAACAGGGCCGAAAGCGCCCAGAGTGTGCGCGCACGGACCGCGTCCCGGAAATACTTCTTCGCGACGGCGACCCAGCTCATTGGACCACCTCCCCCTCAGTGTAGGACATGAAGTGTTCCTCGAGGGAGGCCTCTGCCGTCGAGAAGTCCGTCACGTCGGCACCGGCCTCCTCCAAGGCGTCGAGAACGGCAGTTTTCGACGGGTCTTCGACACTCACGACGAGTTCAGCCCCGTCCCGCCGAACCGAATCTACGCCAGGCACCTCCCGCACCACGTCCATGTGTTCGTCGGTGAGACCGTCGGCCGTAATTCGCAAGGTGGCCTCTGACCCCACAGCCTCTCGGAGTCCCTCAATCGTGTCGACAGCAACGACCTCGCCCTGCCTGAGGATGCCAACTCGATCGCAGACGGCTTCGACCTGGCTCAGGATATGACTTGAGAAAAAGACCGTTGCGCCACGGTCGGCGACCGACCGGATGACTTGCCTGATTTCACGGACGCCAGACGGATCCAACCCCGTCGATGGCTCGTCCAGAATCAACAGATCCGGTTCGCCGACCAGGGCCATCCCGAGGAGAAGCCGTTGGCGCATCCCTTTGGAATACCCGCTCGCCTTTCGTTCGGCTGCCTCAGCGACGCCAACCCGTTCGAGAATGTCGATTGGGTTATCGCTCGCCCCTTTGGATTCCAAGACGAATTCCACATGCTCTCGCCCGGTAAGACGTTCGTAGACTTCGTAGCCCTCGGGTAAGACGCCGACGCGTTGCCTGACCCGTTGACTCCGATCCTGCGCGTCCATACCGAGGACGGTGGCCGAGCCAGCAGTCGGTCGCACAAAATCGAGAAGGATGTCGATCGTCGTCGACTTGCCGGCGCCGTTAGGCCCGAGAAAGCCGAATATTTCGCCCTCACGGACGGAGAGATCGACTCCCGCAAGGGCCGTCACATCTCCGTACTGCTTGGTCAACCCATTCAGTTCGATTGCTGCCATGCGGCTGTGGTCGCCCGGCATGCAAATAAAAAGGGTGCCCAGGCTTCAGGAGCTGCAATTCGCCCACTTGTCAGCAATAGGTTTCAGATCTCGGTCTCGGGATCGTGCGTTTGTGCGACCCGGGAGGCCTCTTCGGCGTAGCGCTCTCGCCTGTCTGCCTCCCCGACCGGAGTGAGGCGTTCAGACTCGACATCCTTGCCAGCGGTCACTGCACGTCTGGCCAGAGCGTTGGACGAGAGTTGTGTGCGTAATTGGCGAGAACCGTCGGGCGTCGCATAGACGAGCGTGACCAGTCCCTTATCGGTATACGAGCGTTCCACCAACCATACGCGGACCGTATCGTCCATCGGATGTACGTACGTTACTAGCAAAATAGGCCCACCGAATCATTGCCGACGCAGGAGGGTGTTGGCGTTGATCATACGTGTGCAACCGGCGTGGGCCCGGATCGGAACGTGCGAACGGTATGCAATCCGCCGAATTTGGGACGGCAATCTTTGTGCCTGTTCCGTATTCAATTCCTATACTCCGGGGGGAGCGTTAAAGAATGGCCCTCGCGAACGACGCCCAATGTCCGGTCCTGACACGCGCACTACCTCAGAGAACACCCGGGACGACTCGGAATTCATGGATCGGATCCATCGGCTTTGCTACGATGGAGAATCCGTTGAGACAGTGGTTGACGCTGGGGGAGACGCCAGCATCGTCGTCACCTCCCACCGGCTGTGGACGTTCACGCCGTCGGGTGACGGGGCGAATTTCACACAGGTCGACCGACCTAACGTCGAGCGTCTGGAGTTCGGCAGTCAATCCCAACCTGGTTTCCTTCGGACTGCACTCAAACTGGGCCTGTTCGGGGTTCTCTTCCTCAGTGCCGGCTTCGTCCTGGATCCGGGGGCCATTATCCCCGACACCTCTACTGTCGACGCGGCCGCCGCCGAGGAAGTCGGGATGGGGGGATTCCAAAGTCTTCTGGAGACCGTGAAAACGGGCCTCGGGCTGCTCGACGAAGTGTTACTGATCGGTGGCCTGGTCGGGATCGTCGGCGGGATTGTGTTTGGTGCATTGTGGTACCGGCGTCGATACCGAACACTAGTTATACGGATCGCCGGCGCAGATGACGTTCACGTCCCTCGGCCCGAAACGCCAGCGGAGACGCGGGCCCAACTCGAGCGGGTCCTCGCGCTTGGCGACCACGCGACCGACCCGTGATCCTCAACATCATCGGTCGCATACCCCAATTCGATGGACGCCGATGCGGTTCGTGAACGGGCGGCCGAAGCTCCCGGCGAGCCCGGCGTCTATAGGTTTCTACACGAAGGAGACGGCGATACGAGAGTTCTCTACGTGGGTAAGGCGGTCGATCTCCGGTCGCGAATCCGAACCTACGCCGACCCTCGAGGTGAGCGAATCCGGCAAATGCGCCATCGCGCCGACAGTCTCGACGTGGCCGTCACCGATACCGAGACGCAAGCGTTGTTGTTGGAAGCTAACCTGATCAAACGCCACCAACCCAGGTACAACGTCCGGTTGAAAGACGACAAATCCTACCCGTTGGTCCAGCTTACGGACCATCCCGTTCCCCGAATTCAAATTACGAGGGATCCGGCCGACGACGCCACCGTCTACGGGCCGTTCACAGACATGGGACGCCTGCAAACCGTCGTCAAAGCCCTCCGGGAAACCTACGGCGTCCGGGGCTGTTCTGACCACAAATATGCCGGCCGTGAGCGCCCCTGCCTCGATTACGACATTGGCCTGTGTTCGGCCCCGTGTACCGGAGAGATAGCTACAGACGAGTACGCTAATGATGTCAGCCAGGTCGAACGATTCTTCGAGGGAGAAACAGGAATTCTTACACAGCCCCTCCGTCGGCAGATGGAACGAGCGGTCGACGAACACGCCTACGAGCGAGCAGCGAACCTGCGTGATAGGCTCACGGCCGCCGAGGCACTGCATGGTGAGGGAAGTGAGGCAGTCCGTGTGAATCAGTCCACGCCACAGACAACTGACGTTCTCGGCGTCGCCCTGGAAGGGGACGAGGCCACAGTCGCACGACTGCACGCAGAAGACGGAAAACTGGTCGAGCGCGAGCGCCACGCCATGGACGCCCCCGAGGAATCCTATCGCCTCAACCGTTCGATCGACCAGCCAACGACCGAGACGTCATTGCCTGATTCGGGGACGGGAGCCGATACAGGCGCCGTCCTAGCAGCATTTATCGTCCAGTATTACGCCGAACGCCCCCTGCCAGATACGCTCTTGTGTTCGGACCATCCGGTCGGTGAGGACCTCGTCGAGTGGTTGGATAGCGAGGGCGTAGCCTTGCGTGTCCCGGGTACGGGCCGAGAATCCACGCTCGTCGATCTAGCACTGAAGAACGCCCGGACGCGCGATTCATCGGTCGACGAAACGGACGCGCTCGCAGCGGCATTAAATCTCGAGCGAGCCTCGCGGATCGAGGGATTCGACGTCAGTCACGCCGGTGGCCGAGATGTGGTCGGGAGTAACGTCGTCTTCGTGGACGGTGAGCCGGCAAAGTCCGAGTACCGACGAAAGAAACTCGACGAAACCAACGACGACGTGGCGAACATGGGATCACTCCTCGCGTGGCGTGCCCAACGCGCGGTTGCTGGCCGCGACGAGCGGCCTGATCCAGACCTCCTACTGATCGATGGTGGCACGGCACAACTAGAAGCTGCAACGCAGGCCTGTACCGAGGTGTCGTGGGATGTCCCGGTTGTAGCCCTTGCAAAGGCCGAAGAAACGGTCATAACCACAGCAGGCCCAGCGGGCCTCGACCCAGACGGTCCGGCAGTTACACTCCTACGCCGAGTGCGTGACGAAGCACACCGATTTGCACTACAGTACCACGAGACCCTCCGAGACGATGTTTCGACCGTCTTGGAGGACGTTCCCGGTATCGGACCTGCCCTCAGAACGCGGCTCCTCCGACGATTCGGCAGTGTTGCGGGCGTCCGGGCGGCTTCGCCGGGTGAACTCCAAGAAGTTGATGGCGTCGGGCGGGAGACTGCCACCACCCTGGCGAATCGACTCGGGTGAGAACTGGAAACTATCGTTCTGTCTCCCTGATTGTTGAGCGGTGGCAAGCGGTCGGTCTGTTCGGGGAGCAGGCCCGTATATTTGGGGCATCTTTAAATATTATATCTATTACGACGATATAAAATAGTCGGTGGCTGTATTCACCCTCAGTAATTTCTCCAGTCTTATCTCTTCAATCAGTAGATTTAGAGAAGGGAAGAGGGCAGGCTACCGCTAAGATGTCCGGGTGGCCAGCACGTCCGGTCAGTTCAGTACCAAGACTCGGTTGGACAAACGCGGTTGTCCAACCGGATCCCTAGCAAGAGACCGTCTGAGGTCACGTACCCTCAATCTGTCCCGTCAGAATCGGGGACCGGAACCCCTGCCTCGGGTTCGAGACCATCCCCATCAAGGTCGAATTCGTCCCGAAGTTCCCGAATCCGGTCTCTGATGTCCGCAGCAAGTTCGAACTCCAAATTGTCCGCGGCCTCCTGCATCCTAGTCTCAAGATCGTCGATGACGCGTGCAGCTTCTTCGGTGTCGTCTGGCGCAAGCGTGCTCGCATTTCCTGTCTCCGTCTTGCTTCCGGGGAGTTCTGTTTCGGCGACTGCTTTCTCAATCGTTGTCGGCTCTAACCCGTGTTCCTCATTGTACTCTCGTTGTATCCGCCGACGGCGTTGTGTCTCCTCGATAGCCGATTCCATTGCGTCACTCGGGTCGTCAGCGTAGAGGACCACCTCCCCATTGACGTTTCGGGCCGCCCGTCCCATCGTCTGTACCAGCATGGTTTCAGACCGAAGGAATCCTTCTTGGTCGGCATCCAGAATGGCGACGAGGGAGACTTCGGGGATATCCAAGCCCTCTCGGAGCAAATTGATTCCGACGAGGACGTCGAACTCTCCGAGACGCAATCCACGGATGAGTTCGTGGCGCTCCAACGTGTCCGTCTCATCGTGCATGTACTCGACTGCGATGCCGTTCTCATCGAGGAATTCGGTGAGGTCCTCAGCCATCCGCTTGGTCAACGTCGTCACCAACACCCGCTCGTCCTCGGCGACACGTTCGTCGATTCGATCCATCAGATTGTCGACCTGTGACTCGGCTGGGGCGACATCGATCGCCGGATCGACGAGATACGTCGGGCGAACAATCTGTTCAGAATGCTCGCGTTCGTACTCGCCGGGTGTCGCGGAGACGTACAACGTCCGATCTGTCTTGGCCTCGAATTCCTCGAAGGTCAGTGGCCGGTTGTCGTACGCGGTAGGCAGGCGGAACCCGTTGTCGACCAGGGACTCCTTCCGTGATCGGTCTCCTTCGAACTGGCCTTTGATCTGGGGAATCGTTTGGTGTGATTCGTCGATTACTGTCAGAAAGTCATCCGGGAAGTAATCAAGGAGTGTATACGGTGGGTCCCCCGTGTCGCGATCGGAAAGGTGGACGGAGTAGTTCTCGATCCCGGAACAGTACCCGGTTTCTTTCATCATTTCGAGGTCGAAGGTGGTCCGTTCCTCGATCCGCTGGGCGGCGACCAGGTCACCCTGTCGCTCGAATTCACGCTCTCGTTCGGTCATGAGATCCGCGATCTCGTCGATCGCGTGCT
>CAZKGF010000086.1:0-7925 GCA_964552115.1 uncultured Halobacteriales archaeon | reverse complement strand
CGATCCCGGAGTTCCGTCTCGCGCCACGACTCGTATCTGGACTGTGCACGCTCGAGTTTCTCCAGCGTCTCCTCCCTGGAGAGTTCGCTGTACGACTCGATGGTTTCGTTGTTCACCGGATTGACGACTTCCATACGGGTATACCCGACCGCGGCCCCAATATACATTATGTTTGGCAGGGTAGACCGTTCGGTTGCTGACAGAAGCAGGGTCCCGGGTATCGTGGGGTCCGCGAACCAGCGAGACAAAGTGCCCGCACGCCAAAATCCAGCCGACGTCGCGAACCTTGCCGCCTTAGAATGCGACGTTATCCTGGCCTTTGAGGTCTAAGAAATCCCGAACTTCTGCGGGTGTCGCCGGCCGTCGCCCGGCAACGTCGTCCAGCAGTCTGACCATCTTTTCGACTTGCTGGGCGTTGGATTCAGCAAGTTCGCCACGCTTGATATACAGGCTGTCTTCCAATCCGACCCGGGCGTTGCCACCCATACAGACGGATTGGGTAGCTAGATGGAACTGTTTGGCTCCGGCGCCAATAACGCTATAGGAAGCTTTGTCGCCGAACAATCGGTCCACCGTGTCGACCATGTGTGTGAATTGTTGCTCTTCGGCCGCGATCCCACCGTGGATTCCCATGACGAACTGGATGTGGATTGGTGGGTCGACGAGCCCCTCATCGAGGAGGTACTTCGCATTGTACAGGTGGCCAACGTCGTAGCATTCGAGTTCCGGCATCGTCCCGTTCTCGTCGAAGATCTCGAGGGCGTCGTGAAGGTTGCCGAATGTATTCGGGAAGATGAAGTCCCGCGTCATCTCCAGATATTCCTCCTCCCACTCGTATTCGAACTCGTCGAAGTGTTCGGCCATCGGGTAGAGGCCAAAGTTGATACTCCCCATATTACAGGAGGCCATTTCCGGTTCGAGCCCCGGCACGACCGACATTCGTTCCTCGACCGTTTGATCGAGGCCTCCACCGGTTGTCGGTTGAATGATGGCGTCGGTTTCGGCTTTGATGCCGGCAGCTACCTCCCGGAACATCTCGGTGTCACTTTCGGGCGACCCGTCCTCGGGATCGCGCACGTGTATATGGATTATACTCGCACCGGCTTCAGCCGCGGCAATCCCGTCCTCGATCAGTTCGTCTGGAGTGACGGGGAGGTTTGGCGACATCGACGGCGTATGAATCGATCCCGTGAGTGCACAGGCAATGACCGCCGGATCCATGCTTCGAACCATGGCCCACTCTGACGAGGGGGAGAGTATAATAATTTGGTTACTCGACGAATTCGATATCGCGCTCTGCAGAGTCGTACGCAACGATCATTACCGCCGCCTCCTCACCCGTTGTCGTCGCACCGTGGGGTTCTCCACTGGGCACGTGGAAGAGATCGCCCGGTTCCAGACTGACGAATTCGTCCGTCGACCCGAGCCAGTGATCGATCTCACCGGAAACGAGGTAGAGTGCCTCTTCGGTGGTCGGATGGCGGTGTGGACTGTTATGTTCGCCGGCCTCGATCGTGACCCGCGCAACCGAAAGCCCCCCACCGGCAGTCACGTCGGCACCGTCGAGCCACTCGATCTGTCCCCACTCGAAACTGTCCGTCGCCGCCGTGGCACCGCGCGTCACATAGTCCTCGATTGCCATACGACGGGCGAGGCCCCCACCGGCAAAAAGCTATTCTTCGTCAGCCAAGGCGTACTCCGAATCGATGTAGACGAAACTCGACTTGAAAAATCGGTACATGCCGTAGATTGCGATCGGAATCCCGATGAGAGCGAGAGAGGCAATCAAACCGAGAACAAAAATGATAATCCCCACCTTTCGCATTTGCTCCTGTGGGCAATACCCACAGTCTGGACACTCCGTCGTCTCGTCAGGGGCCTCCGTTCCACACCTCGCACACTCGATGGCCATTACCCTGGAGGACGCGAGTCCAAGCCATTAGAGCTTCGCCTCGAAACCGACTTCCTCAGGTTTAAGCTACTCTCTGGAGAATCGCCATCTATGCAAGTGGCAGTATTGGGAGCCGGAACGATGGGTCACGGCATCACGCAGGTCGCAGCGATGGCCGGACACGACGTCCGGGTCAGAGATATCGAGGCGGAGATCGTTTCTGATGGTATCGAGCAAATCGAGGAAAATTTGCAGGTCGGCGTCGAGCGGGACAAGGTGACTACAACGGAAATGGAAGGGGCACTCGATCGAATCACCGGGACCGTCGACCTAGGCGAAGCCGTCGACGGTGCCGACATCGTCATCGAAGCCGTCCCAGAGGACATGGAGTTGAAACAGGAGACCTTCACCGAGGTAGAGGCCGAAGTCGATAACGAGACGATCATTGCAACGAACACGTCTTCTCTATCCGTCACGGAAATCGCGAGTGCGCTCGAGGACCCCAGCCGCGCCATCGGCTTCCATTTCTTCAACCCGGTGCACATCATGGAACTGGTCGAAGTGGTCGTGGCTGAGCAAACCCGATCGGATGTCCAGACGTTCGCCGAAGACTTCGTGGACGGCATCGATAAAACGGCCGTGGTCGTGGCCGACACTCCCGGTTTCGCCACCTCGCGACTCGGCGTTGCCCTGGGCGTCGAAGCGATCCGAATGGCGGAGGAAGGAGTAGCCAGCGTCGAGGACATCGACACCGCAATGCGACTCGGGTACAACCACCCGATGGGCCCGATTGAACTGACTGACTACATCGGATTGGACGTTCGCCTCGACGTCCTCACGTATCTCCGTGAGGAACTCGGCGAGCGGTTCAAGCCTCCTCAGACGCTCAAGCGAAAGGTGCGAGCGGGCGACCTGGGCCGAAAGACCGGAGAGGGGTTCTACGTCTGGGAAGACGGCGAGGCAGTCCGCCCCGCCGACGACTGAGATCGGCTTTGGGTACACTTTTACCGACCGGCGAGCACCCTAGCGCCCATGGAAACGAGGTCGTTCGAAACGGTCGAGTGGTCGTACGACGAGTCGGACGGACGGGTCGAGATCCTCCTGAATCGTCCCGATTCGCTCAACGCCCTCTCGACACAACTCCGAACCGATATCGTCGCCGCATTCGAGGCGTGCGAGACCGTCGACGACGCAGCTGACGGGGTGGGTGTCCGCGTGGTCGTCGTCGAAGGGGCCGGGAAGAAAGCGTTCTGTGCGGGGGCCGACATCAATGACTTCGAAGACGCGTCGCCCGGCCAGTTCGAGCCCAGTCCGATCTACGACGTCCCCCAGGAATACGATGTTCCCGTGATCGCCAAGATCGACGGGTACTGTCTCGGTGGTGGCTTGGAACTTGCACTGGCCTGCGATTTCCGGATTGCGAGCGAGCGCTCTACCCTCGGCTTTCCCGAGGTCGATCTCGGCATCATCCCTGGCGGTGGCGGAACTCAGCGGCTGGCCGCCTTGGTTGGACCGAGTCGAGCCAAAGAGTTGACGATGACCGGTAGACGCCTTTCGGCCGAGGCCGCCTTCGAGGATGGCTTGCTCACCGAAGTCGTCCCGGCAGCAGACCTCGACGCAGCAGTCGACGAATTCGCCGCAGAACTAATCGATCAGGCTCCACTCGCCGTTCGCTCTCTCAAAGACGTCATCAACCAATCCCAGGAGATGGGCCTCCGTGAGGGACGCCGATACGAACACCGTGTGTTCGATGTGTTACAGGAAACCGCTGACGCCAAAGAGGGCCGGGAAGCCTTTGGCGAAGATCGCGACCCCGAGTGGCAAGGGCAGTAACGATTAGAATTCCAGGCCTGACTTGCGAAGCGACCGGGCCATCATCGTCCGGTGGACATCGCTCGTACCCGAAGCGATCCTGTACCCGCGCAGGTAGCGGTACAGGAACGATTCGGGTGTGTCGCCCACGTATCCTTGTGCACCCTTGATCTGAATGGCTGCGTCGACGACCTCCTCGCACTCTTCGGTGACGTAGACTTTCGCCATCGACGACTCGAGTTTGGAGGGCAGTTCGTCGTCGGCGAGGGCCTTGAAGATGAGGAGTCGAGAATTGACGAGTTTTGTGGCCATGTCCGCGAGGCGGTGTTCGACAGCCTGAAACTCGCCGATAGGCTGGCCGAACTGTTCACGTTCTTTGGAGTACGACAGTGCCTCCTCGAACGCCCAGCGGGCACCGATCCACACCTTGGCCGCCGCCCCGATTCGTTCCATATTGTACGCGGTGATCTGTTTCTTGAAGGCGTCTGGCCCCGTCAAGAGCGTGTTTGCTTTGGGCACCCTGACATCGTCGAGGAAGATCTGACTCTGATACTGCCCGGCCATGTTTTCGTCCGACCGGAGTTCAAGTCCGTCGAGGTCAGCGTCGATTACGAGCGAGCCGATATTGTCGTCCGGCATTCGCACGTAGGTCAAAAACGCATCGCAATGCGGGCCTTCCGAGACCCACGCCTTCTGGCCGTTCACGAGCCATTCGTCACCCTCGTCGGTCGCAGACGTCGTCATCGCCGTGGCGTGACTGCCCGCCTCGGGTTCGCTGATCGAAATGCCGATGATGGATTCCCCGTCCGCGACCGGTGGGAGATACCGCTCTTTGAGATCCTCGTCTCCGAACTGGGCGATCGCTCGTGGCGGACCGAAACTCGCCATGTGAATCGTCGTTGACGCCGGCGGGCTTACCTCACCGACGGCCATCATGGCCAGCACTGCGTCGATCGCACTGACACCCTCTCCGCCGTACTCTCTGGGGAGTGCCATGCCCAGGAGATCGTGCTCGGCGAGTGTTTGTGCGTAGTCCCATGGATACTCGCCGGGGTCCGGGAACGGCTCCTCGTCGAACTCGGAAGTCGCGATATCCCGGGCTGCCCGTTGGATAAGTCGTTGCTCCTCAGAGAGGTCGAAATCCATGCTGCGGAGTCCGGTGGAGCAGAGATAAATGTTGTGAAGCGCCCGCCCGCGGGCGGGACTATCGGCGAGCTAACGTTCTCCGCAAATCGTGAATCGCCGCGGCTGAGAGAAACGAATAAAACCTTTAACTGAATCGCTCCGAGGGCGAGCCACATGCCACCAACCTTTGGGTCACTGGCCACGTCGCTCGTACGCGACGGCCGTATCTACCGGATTCAGTTTGATACCCCCGGGCAGAACACACTGGATTGGAAGGTCGTCACCGATCTCGCCGACGCGGTCGCGTGGGCCGACAGCCAGACCGATGTCCAGGGTATTCTCCTCGGCAGTTCCGAAGACGGGTTTTGTGCGGGCGCTGATCTCTCGGTCATCAGTGCAATGGATGCCGAGGAAGGAAACCGGTTCCTCGAAGCGTATCATGCCCTCGTGGATCATCTCCATTCAACAGGCAAGCCAGCGGTTGCTTCCGTCAGTGGCACCTGCGTGGCTGGTGGACAGGAACTGGCCCTCGGTTGTGATATGATCGTGGCCGAACGCGGGGCGACGTTCGGTATGCCGGAAGTCCTGGTGGGCTCGACGGCAGGTGGTGGCGGGATCCAACTATTGCCACTAATCGTGGGCGAACGTCGCGCCAGAGAGCTGTTACTCACCGGTGAATTGATCTCCGCGAGCGACGCCGCAGAGATGGGGCTGGTCAATCGGCTCGTCGAAGACGAACCCGGTGAAGCCGCAGCTGATCTACTCGAAGAGGTACTGGATACGACCAGTCCACAGGCGTATCGGATCATCAAAGCCGGATTGAACCGGTGGTCGAATTTCGCCATGAGCGACTGGGATCTCACCCGAGAGATGACCGCAGCAGTGTGGGCGTCCGACGAGTTCGCCGAGCGAGCCCAGGCCTTCCTCGACGGAGAGTCCCCCTCGCCGCGGGCGTTCGCCGGGCTCGAGCCCCAACAGGAGGAATCTCCATGAGCAACGACGTCGTCTGGGAACCCTACGGATACTACCGAACGCACAGCAATATCGCCCGGTTCATGGACGACTACGGGTACGATAGCTACGACGATCTCCGACCGGAAAGTGAGGCAGAACTCGCGCGATTTTGGGGAGCTGTTATGGAAGACGTCGGCATCGTCTGGGCCGAAGAATACGACGAGGTCCTCGATACGTCCGACGGGATTGCGTATGCTGACTGGTTCGTCGGCGGGAAACTCAACGCGACCGAGACGCTCCTGGACAAGTGGGTCAAGCGGACCCCAGAGAAACCGGCGTACGTCTGGGAGAACGAGGCCGGCGATCGGGCCCAGATCACGTACGCCGAACTCGACGAGCGGACGAATCAATTGGCGAACGCCTTCCGGGATTTGGGAGTCGAACCCGGCGATGCTGTCGGGATCGTCTCTCCCCTCAATCCGAAGGCCTTCGTAGCCGCCCTGGCCTGTCTCCGTATCGGTGCCGTCCAGACCCACATCTTCGCTGGCTACGGGACGGGTGCGATCAGGGATCGATTGACGGACGCTGAGGCAAAGGTCGTGGTGACGGCTGATGGCTACCGACGCGAGGGGTCACACGTGGACCTCCACGAGAAGGTCTGCGAGGCAGTCGCGGATATCTCCGCACTCGAATACGTCCTCACCTACGAAAACACCGGTGTCGACCGCGGCCAAGCGCCCGTAACCGAGCGTGAGTGGGCACACCTTGTCGCGGAGTATTCAACCGAGGCAGAGACGACCATCGTCGACGCCGAACATCCGGCGGTGATCGCCTATAGCTCCGGAACGACCGGCAAGCCAAAGGGAACGATCCACCCGCACACGTCCATCCTCGCAACGGGGACCAAACAAGTCACCTATCAGTACGATCTTCGCCAGGACGATACCTTCCTGTGGGTCACCGACTTCGGGTGGATCGTCGTGCCCTCCTGGTTGATCGGTGGTGCACAAGCGATCGGTGCAACCACCGTGTTGGTCGAGGGCTCGCCGATGGCCCCCGACGAAAACCGGCTGTGGGACCTCGTCGAACGCCACGGCGTCAACATGTTCGGTATCTCGCCAACCGGTGTCCGAATGCTCCGGCGGCACAACGACTCACCCCGGGAGACCCACGACCTCTCCACACTCCGGACGATCGGATCGACCGGCGAACCGTGGGACGAAGAAACCTGGAACTGGTATTTTGAATCGGTTGGTGGCGGCCACCTCCCGGTCGTCAACGAGTCGGGTGGGACCGAAACCTGCGGGGGTCTCCTCGGTGTAACCCCCCTAACCCCCATCAAACCAGGTACATTGTGGGGGCCCGCACCGGGCGTGCCCGCGAACGTATATGATGAGGCCGGCGAGCCGACCGACGAAGGATATCTCGTAGTAGAAGGGCCCGTTCCCGGAATGACACGCAGTCTGACCGACGGTGACGAACGCTACGAGACGGAGTACTGGAGAGATTACGATGACGCCTGGAACCACAACGACTGGGTGGAGATCGACGAGGAAGGCTTCTGGTTCATCCGTGGCCGGGCGGACGACACGATGAATATCTCCGGACGGCGAATCACGGCGCCAACGATCGAAGCGGTCATCGAGGAACACGATATCGTGACCGACTCGGCCGTCGTTTCCGTGCCCCACGATGTGAAAGGGGAGGTACCCGTCGCGTTCGTTACGACGGACGTCGAGAGCGACGAGCGAAAACTCAGCGAAGCCATCAATGGATTGATCAGCGACGAACTCGGTCCGATGTTCCGGCTACAGGCCCTGTACGTCGTCCCGGCACTCCCACGAACGCAGACCGGGAAACTGCCCCGCGGCCTGATCGAATCGGTCTATCTCGGCGAGTCTCCTGGCGACACGTCGACACTGGAACACGGCGACGTCCTCACACGATTTCCGACCGAATAGCCACTCCGATCAACAAGCTTTTGGTACCACCTGACCCCGGTGGCGACATGGCTCATCCGTTCTCGCTCGGACTGGGGACGTTCGACAACGAACAATGTGCGACCAGCGTCGAGACGGCACTGGACGTCGGCTACCGACATATCGATTCCGGACAAATGTATGGGACCGAGGTCGCAGTCGGT
>CAZKGF010000085.1:0-7954 GCA_964552115.1 uncultured Halobacteriales archaeon | reverse complement strand
TTCGACTCCTGGACACTGTCGGTATCCCGGAGGCGGAAACGAGGTACAACGACTACCCGCACGAATTCTCGGGCGGGATGCAACAGCGTGCAGTCATCGCAATGGCTCTGTCGTGTGACCCGGATCTGCTGATTGCCGACGAACCGACGACAGCACTGGATGTCACGACCGAAGCGAAAATTCTCGAAGAGATCGAAGAGTTGGCTGCCGAATTTGACACGGCGGTCATGCTGATCACTCACGACCTGGGGGTGATTGCCCAGATCTGTGACCGTGTGATGGTGATGTACGCGGGCAAACCGGTCGAGAAGGCCCCGATTGACGACCTCTATTACGATCCGAAACACCCCTACACGGTCGGTCTCATGAGTTCGATTCCCCGGATCGGGGATCGGCGTGACCGCTTACAGACCATTCCCGGGACCATGCCGGATCTGGTCGAGGTACCGTCTGGGTGCAGTTTCCACCCCCGGTGTCCATACGCCGAAGACGTCTGTACACGGATAGAGCCGGATCTCGTGGACGCCGGAGACGACGGTGATTCCGACCATACTGCGGCCTGTTTGGCCTATACTGGCGACCTCGACGGAGAACTGGACTACTCGGTTGAGGTACCGGAGGGCGGGCAGATGAGCGATACGGCGGAGGCCGGTGATGGAGATGACTGATTCACAGGGCGAACCGATTCTCCAAACAGCAGGGCTCACCAAGTACTTCGACACGAGCGAGGGGTTTTTCGATACGTTGCTCGGTCGGGGAAAGCAGGTAAAGGCGGTCGAAGACATCGACCTTGCACTCTACGAGGGTGAGACGCTCGGGGTGGTCGGAGAAAGTGGTTGCGGGAAAACTACACTCGGTCGGACGATGCTGCGACTCATCGAGCCGACTGCGGGGACCGTCACCTTCCGCGACCGTGAGGTGACCGCACTCTCGAAGAGCGAACTTCGATCCGTCCGAACCGATCTACAATACATCTTTCAGGATCCGTTTGCGAGCCTGAATCCACGTTTGACCGTCGGCGACATCATCGGTGAACCCCTTGATATTCATGAGATTGCGACTGGCCAGGAACGCGAAGACCGGATCTATGACCTCCTCGAAACGGTCGGGTTGAACGCGAGCCATGCCCACCGGTATCCACACGAATTCTCCGGTGGGCAGCGCCAACGTATCGGAATTGCCCGTGCCTTGGCGGTCGATCCTGAGGTGATCGTTTGTGACGAGCCCGTCAGCGCACTGGATGTGAGCGTCCAGGCACAAATCCTGAATCTGCTCGAGGATCTCCAAGCCGAATTCGGGCTTTCCTATATCTTCATCGCTCACGATCTCAGTGTGGTCGAACACATCTCCGATCGGATCGCCGTCATGTATCTGGGTGAATTCGTCGAGGTTGGGTCGACCGCAGAGATATTCGAACCGCCGTATCACCCCTACACTGAAGCGCTATTGTCGGCAATTCCCGAACCGGATCCCCAATGGGAGAGCGACCAGATTTTCCTCTCGGGCAGTGTTCCGTCGCCGATCGACCCACCATCAGGGTGTCGGTTTCACACACGCTGTCCGAAGGTCATCGAACCAGGCGAATACGAGCTTGAGCAAGGGGTCTGGCGGTCGATTATGGACTTCAAGCTCCGCCTCGATGGGGCAGAGGGAATCGAAGCCGTCACTGCTGTCACCGAGGACAGCGGTATCGACGGTGGTGAGACAGAATCACTGGGTGCCAGGGAGGCATCACGTGCCGAACTGGATGACTTGGTCCGGAGCGAGTTCGACTTACCGGACCGCGTCGCCGATTCCCAGGCTGAGAACGCACTCTCTGAGGCGATCGATGCGCTCCACGATGGTGAGTTGGCGGGCGCCCGGGAGACGCTCCAGACAGCGTTCGAGTCGCCATGTGAGACCACCCATCCGGAGCTTCTCGAAACGGGTGAAAGTCAAGAAATCGCGTGTCTGCTGTACGAGGACCAGTACGACGAGACCGGCACTGATGCGTCGGACGAAGGCGACGCCGTCGCTGACGACTGACCCACCGGAAGCGTTTCAAGGGCTGGCCGGATATCGCCGGTGAATGCGGCGGATTTACGAATCCAGTGCGCTGTACAGGGACGACGATGAGCCCCACGCGCCCACAGAATCGGATTCGTCGGACCGCCCCCAGGCAATGCGTTCGGTTCCCGGGGGATTACTCAGCCGTATCTTCGTCCCACTCTGGCTTCGGTATCACGCTATCTCGGTCGACATATCGACGCCCGCTTCATCGTTCGGTCTCGGCGAGTCGATTCCCTTTCGCGTGACCATGAAGAACGCGTTCCCGATTCCGATCACCCTTCCGACGGAGTCGCCAGTGCTGTGGCAGTGGCATGTCGACGGCCTGCCCGAGGCGTCCCGGGTTCAGGTTACCGACCCTCCGGACGAACGACGTGGGTTCCGGTTTCAACGGGGAGAGCGAAAGACGTTCACTCGGCGCTGGGATCAACGGTTTCGCGTCTCGGAGTCGGAATGGGAGCCGGCTTCGCCAGGGACCTATACGATCGGCGCGGCGATCAATATAGCGGACGCCAAGGATAGCGGCCTCACCGACGAGGTTAGCATTCGGGTGTCCGAGTGAGGGAACCGGTGGTGACCTGAGCGTTTTTGTGCCCGGGGTGCCCAGGCGTAGACATGTCATCGGAGTTGAGCCCGCTCACAAAGTGGTTCAAACAGCCGGCGTATACGGGCGAAAACCGATGTCTTCCGTGTACGGCTGTCAACCTCGTGATTGCGGCTGTGGTGTCGGGGCTGGCTGCGCTCGTTTCTCCCGTGCTGGCAGTGGCGGTGGGTGTGGTATCTCTCGCTGCAATATACTTTCGCGGCTATCTCGTTCCGGGGACCCCTGCGCTCACCCAGCGGTATCTTCCCGACGCTATTCTTCGCCGATTCGATAAAGCTGGCCCACGTGACCCGGCGACCGAACCCCCCGAATTCGACGTCCTCCAGAAACTCGACGAAGAGCGTGAATCCGGCGTCGTTGCCCGCGAATTCGTCGAAGATGTGGGCGTCGTTCAACCGGCAACCGATGGATGCCGACGGCAGCTGACCCCGGAGTTCACAGCGGCCATGGACGAACGGGTCACCTCGCTACGGTCCGGCTCTGTCTCTCATCGTGACGTCGCCGACGTGTTCGACGCCAAGTCTACGGAGGTGACCGCTCTCGATCGGGCGTATCCAGCATACGAGGTCGGCATCCAGATTCGAAAGTGGCCCTCAGAGACTGCGTTCGTCGCCGATGTCGCCAGCCATCAGGTCTTCGACGAGTGGAGCGACCGCTGGGCAGATGTCCCAGTGAAACAGCGGGTCGATATGCTCCAACACGTTCGCTCGTTGCGATCGACCTGTCCTGCCTGTGGCGGACAGTTAGAGCAGAGCGAAGATGCCATCGACTCGTGCTGTCGGTCGGCCGAGGTCGTGATTCTTTCCTGTCGTGACTGTGGTGACCGCCTCTTGGAGGCCGACCCACAGGCGGCCGATCTCCCGCAGCCAACTCGGTTATAACATGGGCTCACCAATCGACTGACAGCGTGCCGTCGTCGGCCGGATCCGGCGCAATTTCGTCACCCGTTCGGCGATCAACGATGTGAATCACACCGTCTCCCTTTTTGGCCGGGCAGACCTCGGCAGCGCGTCGGTTGTGCGCGAGATCGGACTCGTCGAAAAAGAACACTCCAGGTTGCGCCAGACCGGTATCCAGATCGACCGTCCAGTTCGGAGAGACTGCAGCACATTTCCCTGTGCCAATACATCGGTTAGCCTCGAAGACGACCTTGTATGGTGCTTCGGAGACCGGGGGTGCATCGGCTTCTCCGATGGTAGCGGGATCGACCGGTGACTGGTCACCGTCCATGGACGATCAACGAACTCTGGGCCCTTTCGGCTGTCGCTTACGCAGTCTCATTCGGGTGTATCCGAACGGAATTACCCACGGTGATCGACTTTCCTCGGTGGGACTGTGGAATTCTGGCGATGACCATGGCCGAGTAGAAGTGATCAAGAGCAGTCTCGTCGGTCCACTCCGGGAGAGTTTCACGGCGCCGACGGACGAACCGGTCGCGAAACTGGGGGATCGACTCCCCGGTATCTGGGTCCCGGGTTGGAACCACGCACCGTCCACAAGGCTGGGCGTCGACGAGCTTGATAGGTCCAGCTGTCGTCGTCGCACCATCGGCGGAAATCAGGCGGTCCTCCCAAAAGGGCGGGACGCCACCGATTTCGATATTGGCTCTGAATCGCCGGCGAACACTTTCTGGTGTCAGGTCCTCGTACCACGACGCGATCGCTTCGATCGTTCCTGTACTGATAATTGACGGACCAAGCGCGGGTCTATCCGGAAAACCATCTGTTCCATCCCGATCGATAGTAACTGTACGATCCAGCTGAACGCCGAGCCAGGCTGCAGCCGCTTGCCGATCCGGTTCGGATCGGAGATCGAACTCGACCGGTTCCGGTGTTCGGCAGCGTAACTCGCCCGTCTCCGGTTCCACCGAGGCGTCGATGCGTGTCAGGCGAGACGTGCGTTTGCCGTTCACGATCTCCCCCTCCGCGTCGCGGATCGCGAATTCTCGATCGCCATCGAGCGTGCCTCCCTGGCTGATGGTGACGGATTGACGGTCGGCCCCTGCCAAGGCCTTGACTGGATAGACAGTGAGTCGATCGACGTGTGGCATCGCTGGAATCGTCCGGTTGAGGCCTCAGCGGTGAATGTCGACGGACTCTAAGCGAATCGGCGTCGTCGGCCGGTCGTGCATATCGGTCTCGGCTGTGGCGATGGATTCGACGACGTCCATGCCGTCGGTGACGCTACCGAAGACTGCGTGTTTGTCATCGAGATGGGCTTGCGGGGCGAGAGTGATGAAAAATTGCGAGCCGTTGGTGTCCGGTCCACGATTGGCCATCGACACTCGACCCGGTTCGTCGTGGCGAAGCTCGTCGTGGAATTCGTCATCGAAGGTGTAGCCAGGTCCTCCGCGGCCGGTTCCGGTGGGATCCCCTGTCTGAATCATGAAGTCCTCGATGACTCGGTGAAATTCGACATCGTCGTAGAGGGGTTCGTCCATCTCTTCTTCAGTTTCGGGGTGTTCCCAGGTCCGCTCACCGGTTGCCAGGCCGACGAAGTTCTCGACAGTTTTCGGAGCCCGATCCGGATACAGTTCGATTTCGATGTCACCTTCGGTCGTGTGTAGCGTGGCCGATAGATCGCTCATGCCACCCGAGAGGTGACCACCTGGGAAAACGCTGCTGATGCAGGTCTGAGTAGTGCCACGACAACCCTCTCCGTCTACTGAGTGGCCCTCGCCACGCTGTCAAGGATTGCGTCGGTCACGAGGCCCGGTCTATCGTGGTGGATCCAATGGCTGGCTTGTGGAGCGCATCTGATATCGATGGGGGCGACGAAATCGCTCAGTCCCGCCAGCAGTTCATTCGACAATGCTGCGTCGCGTCCACCCCAGCAAACGACCGTCGGGACCGAAACTCGGCCGACCGCGAAGCCACTGCCCCCAAATCGGCCTCGGAGCACGCGACGTGTGGCAGCTCGGTAATAATGGAGCGCAGTCGTCCAAGCCCTGGGATGGGTGAAAGCCTCTCGGTATAGTCGGTAGTCGGCAGCTGTGAATGCGTCCGCGCGCTCGAGTCGACTTCGAATGACCGTCTCGAAAACACAATCCTCGTTCGAACGCAGCCACCATTCGGGAAGGAACGGAATCTGAGCCGCTGCGACGTACCACGAACGACGTCGTTGCTCCCGACTGGACCAGAGCGTCCGGAGATAGCCGTCGGGGTGGGGTGCGTTACAGACCGTAAGGCTCGCGACCGTCTCGGGATGGTCGGCCCCGACTGCCCACGCGAGGATGCCACCCCAGTCGTGGCCGACGAGATGGACTGGTCGATCGGCCACCGTCGTACAGAAGTGGCGAATATCATCGACCAACACCGGGAGATCGTACTGTTCAACTCCCCGTGGGTGACTCGAGCGGTTGTACCCGCGCAGATCCGGTGCGAATGCCCGGCAGCCCACCGCTGATAGCGCGGACAGTTGGTGACGCCATCCGTACCAGAATTCGGGAAACCCGTGAAGCAAGACAATCGGTTCGCCAGTACGTGGGCCGGTGGTGACGTAGTGGAGATCGACGGCGTCCAGACGACTCGTGTGATGCTCGATGGACGAACGCGCCATCGAGTGTGCTAGAACGCCCGGAGGGCGGCTAACCGTTCGCCTGCCGCACCACTCTCGAGCGTTTCTGTGGCGAGCGCTACGGCATCACCGAGTGTATCGGCGTCCTTTCGTGCGTAGATCCGTAGTCCGGCATTGACCACTACGGCATCAGCGAACTGATCGGTCCGATCCCCGTCAAGGACAGCCTCCGTAATGCGTGCGGAGTCAGCCGCAAGGTCGTCCACTTCGAGCGCTTCTCGTTCTACAGTGAGCCCGTGGGTAGCCGTTTGAATTTCGAAATCGTCGATTTCTGTCTCATCGCTGTCCCATTCGGCGACCACGGTACTCCCGGGTCTGACGTCGTCGTATCCCTCCAGACCCTGGAACATGAGGACTCTGTCGACTCTGCGCGCCTCCATCTGACGGAGGGTGTTCACGATGCGTTTGGCGAAGGGAAGATGGTAGAAGCTCCCGAGATGGACGGACGCTCGAGCGGGGTTCACCAGTGGTTCGACCGTATTGAGAAACGTTCGAACGCCCATCTCCGCCCGACGGTCGCGGAGGCGGGAAACGCCTGGATTGAACCGCGGTTGGTAGTAGAAGCCAAACCCAACAGCGTCGACCATCTCGGCACTGTCGGTGGGTGAAAGGTCGGTCGTAACGTCCAACGCATCCAATACGTGTTTGTACGCGACACCCTCCTGGGTCGGGACCCGATCACCGCTGTGAACGACGATTGGCGTACCAGCCGCCGCAGCGACGAGGCCTGCGGCCACCCCGAGGAGTGCTGTGGACTGCTTCCCGTCGTAATTAGCACCACAGTCGACCGGGTTCGCATCCGGCACTCCCGTGGTGACGCTTTGTTCACACAGCACGTCCGTGAATGCCGAGAGTTCGGTTGGGGTGTTCGATTTCCACCGATTAGCGAGCCAGAATGCACCCAATGTAGTCTCGGCCGGTTCCCCGTCGAGAATCGCAGTCATGGCGGCACGGGCCTGTTCGCGGGTCATGTCCTCCGCCGATCGGTGTCCCGACCCAATGACCTCGCTCAGGAGCCGTCGGAGAGTCCAGGTGCGCGACCGCTCCGGTACTGACATAGCCGCTATTGCGGCGTGGATCGGTAAAGATCACCGGTTCTGCAGAGAGATGGTGTCTGTGGCGATTCGGAGACGGTGATCACTCGCCGGAAACCTTAACCCCAAGGTCGGCGCTAGAGCCTAGAGAATGACGTCCACCGAGTCCCCAACGGTCCTGGTGGTCGACGATGAGGTTGACGTGGCCGATGCCTACGCGGCTCAACTCGAGTCCGACTTCGATGTCGAGACCGCCTATAGTGGTCGAGAGGCGCTCGACGAACTCGATGAATCGGTGGATGTCGTCCTCCTCGATCGCCGGATGCCGGGGGTTTCCGGCGACGAAGTCTTAGAGACGATCCGTGAGCGTGGCTTGGAGTGCCGCGTGGCGATGGTCACAGCAGTCGATCCGGATTTCGATATTATCGAATTGCCGTTCGATGACTATATTATCAAACCAGTCTCCCGAGACGATCTGTATCGGACGATCCAACGGTTGTTACGGTCTGCAGATTACGAGCAAAACCTCCGAGAGTACTATTCCCTGACTGCCAAGCAGGCCACACTGCAGGCCAACAAACCAGAAGCCGAACTCGCAGATAGCGAGGAGTACCAGAGTCTCAATTCCGATATCGCGGATCTGGAGGAGACTCTCGACGAGACTGTAGCCTCATTCGACGATGAGGATTTTGCC
>CAZKGF010000084.1:4553-8028 GCA_964552115.1 uncultured Halobacteriales archaeon | reverse complement strand
CCAGAGCTCGGCCCGGTCGTCGGGACTGACCTCTCCAGTGAAGACAGTCACGTCCGTCGGGGAGAGCGTTAACGCATTTCGATAAAAATCGGCGTGTTGGGCCACCAGTGGTTTCGTCGGTGCCAGTAGGAGAGCTTTGCCCCCAACTGATTGCAAGCGGTGAGCAGTGACGAGTAGACTAACCGTCGTCTTTCCGAGGCCGGTTGGAAGACAGACGAGGGTATGATCGCGTCGGGCTGCTGCCGAGAGGTTGGTTTGATAGTCACGACGCTCGATGGTTCCCTCAGCAATGAGTGGGTGTTCGACGTACTCGGTGTCGCCCGAGGCAGCGGCCATGCTGTCCGTTGTACTCCGGCTCGGCGGTTAAGGGTTCGCGTGCCGGCCCGGAAGTGATCGAGGGACGTTACTCGCGATTGGAACTCTCATCTCCCGACCGCTCACCCAGCTCCCACACTCGACGGACGCCGAGGAAGACTTGTGGTCGCCGGCGAAGCAGTATAAAGACGACGAGCCCAATGGCTCCAAGTGAGGCCAGACCACCGATCGCCACGCCGAGCCAGGCTGGAAACCCTCCGCTCATGTCGCTTATCTGGGAAGGGAGCCACATGAGGTATCGGGTTAGATAGTACCAGACCCGACGAGTGCAAGGCCGGCCGTAATCGCTAGTGCAGCTGCAGGGGGTATCGTCAGATTGTCGTCGAGTACGTATCCGGCCACTACGGGTTTCACTCCATCAGCGATCGTTGCCGCACCCGCCCCGAGAATCGCCGGAACCGGCGGGACAAATAATACACCGAGAAGGGTACAGACGCCGAACATGGCAAGAAGAACGAATCCACGCTTGACGGACCGGGGTCGCCCGGTAGACAGCAGTCCGCTGATTGGGTCCCCGATAGTGAGCATCAGGATCGCCGGTACGGCGATAGTGGGATCGAAGGCCAAGGCGACTGTGGCACTAGAGAGGAAGTACAACGCATACCCGGCCACATTCGACCGTTCGTATTCCCGTGTGAGGTGCTGATAAATCGCCCAGTCTAGGCCGATCGATAGACGGAGCATTTCGAGGATGCCTGCAACGACTAGCCCACCGATGAGGAGAAGTTCAATCTGATGCCAGGACGCTACATCCAGAACATAGAGGCCGGGGAGCACCGACCCGCTGGCGTGGACAAGTCGCCGGAGCACTTCGGCCCGCTTCCAGTGGGGTTCGTCCTCGACTGGCTCGGCGTCGGATGATGTCCCCATTAGACGTCGTCGAAGGTGACAGTCCCATCCCGAAGTGCGACCAAGGTTTCGGCCAAATCCTCGACAGTAACCCGGCGTTGCACAGTGGTGTCTCGTTCACGGACGGTGACTGTATCGTCTTCGAGAGTCTCGTAGTCGACCGTTACGCAGTACGGAGTCCCGATCTCGTCCTGGCGACGGTACCGTCGCCCGATGGCGCCCGAATCGTCGTAAGTGACGCTGAGGCCCGCCGACCTGAGCGTACTGGCAACCATCTCGGCGCGAGCGGCGAGTCCATCTTTGTCCATGAGTGGAAAGACCCCGACAGTCGTTGGAGCGATCGCTGCTGGTAATTTGAGCACGTTCCGCGGTTCGCCTTCGACCTCGTCGACACTGAAATTGTGATCGAGGACCGTGTATAACGTCCGATCGATGCCCAGCGAGGGTTCGATTACGTGGGGCGTGATCTGCTCACCCGCTTCTGTGACCTCCTCGACAGAGAAATTCGCGGCATCCGTCGGCACCTCGTATGGCGTACCGTCGACCTCGACCGTAACGGTCTCTCCGTCGAAGGCGGACGGATCCTCCGTCGCCTGCTCTTCGAGCGCTTTTGCCACGTCGGTAGCTACGTCGCCGAAGGACGGACCCAGTCGACTCATGTCCGGATCGACAGTCGGCCGTTTGACTGTCGTCGGCTCATCGTACTGCTTGAAAACCGTAAAATCCTCAGTAGAGTGGGCATCGTGCTTGGCGAGATCGTAGTCAGTTCGGTAGGCAAAGCCGGCGAGTTCGATCCAGTTCCCGCCGATTTCCGCCTCCGCATCCCAACAATCGGCGGCATAATGGGCCCGCTCTCCGGGTCGGTGCTGGCGAAACCGGAACCGATCCATGTCGACGCCGACTGACTCGTACCACTCCTTGGCGATTCCCAGATAATAGGCAATCCACGGTTCGGCGACGATGTTCTCCGCGACGACGTGATCGATCGTGGCCGTCATGGCCGAACCGTCACCCTCCTGGGCTGGGATCGGGTAGAACGGTGCTCTGACGTCTGCGACACTCGAAAGATCCGGTTCGTCGACCTCGGGGTCAATGAATAACTCGAGTTCGGCCTGAGTGAACTCCCTGACGCGGAGTAGTGAACGTCGAGGTGAGATTTCGTTGCGGTAGGCTCGGCCGATCTGGGTGACGCCGAAGGGGAGTTGGTTTCGCGCGTATTCGGCGAGTTGTGGAAATTCGACGAAAATGCCCTGAGCGGTTTCCGGGCGAAGGTATCCGGGCGCCGACGATCCTGGTCCGATCGAGGTTTCGAACATGAGGTTAAAGGCGTCGACCGCCTGGCCGGCAAGACCGGCCCCACAGGTGGGACAGGTCACTTCGTACTCGGCAATTAGCCCCTCAATTTCTGGGATTGGGAGTCCTTCGGCATCCTCGAGATCGGTACTGTCCTCGACGATGTGATCGGCGCGATGGGAGCTGCCACATTCAGGACACTCGACGAGCAAGTCGTCGAACCCGTCGAGATGGCCGGAAGCCTCGAAGACAGGCTCGGGAAGGATCGTCGGCGAATCCACCTCCATGTTCCCCTCTTGGATCGTAAATACATCTCGCCAACTGTCCTCGAGATTGGATTTGAGGGCTGCGCCTTGGGGCCCGTACGTGTAAAATCCAGAGACGCCTCCGTATGCACCCGCTGACTGGAGGAAAAAGCCCCGCCGTTTCGCTAGTTCGGTGAGGTTCTGCGTCGCCTCACTCATTCCACCGCCTCCAGGATATCCATGTCCCGGAGGATGCCCACGAGCCGGTCCCCGGCGAGCATGGGGATCTGCTCGATATCGTGTTCGATCATCAGCTGGGCTGCGTCCCTGGCGCTTCGACTACGCGTGACTGAGATGAGATCTGCGGTCATGTAATCGCGTACAGGCCCGTCGGGAAATTCGACGTTGCGAGTCGGCATGTACCGATTGCCCACCGCTTTGATGCCTTCCCACGCCCAATCATCGTCCTGGCCGGCAATCGATTCGCCCGTGTCGTCCTCCCCCTCGACTACACGCGCAACCTCCAGGACGTCTACTTCTGTGAGTATGCCGGCGAGTTCTCCATCGTCATCCAACACGACTGCGTAGGGAACCTTGGCATAGGATATCGTCCGCTCGGCGATCCGGAGTGGCGTTTCTTGCCACACTGTATTTACTGCCCGACCAGCGAGTGGGCCACGGCGTTCACTGTCACCGTGGAGGTTCCGACGCTG
>CAZKGF010000084.1:0-4543 GCA_964552115.1 uncultured Halobacteriales archaeon | reverse complement strand
GTATCGACGTCGCCGGTGGCGATCGCACGGATCACATCCGTGATTGTAACGATCCCTTCGAGGCGACCATCGACGACGGGGACCCGACGGGCTCCTTCCGATCGCATCAAACGCGCGACGTCCGAGACCGATGTCGTCGCCGTCGTCGTCGGCACCTCCTCGACCAGCAGAGCCAGTTGATCCTCGTCAGGTTCCTCGATGAGGGTTTGGCGTGAAATCAGGCCGCGAAACTCCTCACCATCGGACGTCTGCTTGACGACAGGAACGGAGGAGAACTCTCTGTCTTGGAGGTAATCGAGGACGTCGTCACGGGTCCCCGGGATTTCGACCGTGACGACTGCCTCACGGGGAGTCATGACGTCGGCAACGTTCATTCTGTCCTGGGATCTTGCCCCCATATACAAAGTCCTTACACTTCTGCCGAGCGGCGGATGGCTATCCGGAGTGTTTAAATAGGGTCGTTACACATTCACACGCATGGGGACGAATGCCGTTGCGGAGTCAGCAGGTGAACGGGACTGTACCGTGATGGGGTCGATCGAGGACGGGCCAGTCCAACGATTCATCGTCGCTGACGTGACTCGAGACGGAGCGTTCGCAACTATTGCTCTCGACGATGCAGCATCGCTGCCTGCCTGGCGCTAGGGCTCTCTGACTCGCCAGCGCGAGACACCGGACGGAGCCGGCCCGGTTAGGCTGAATCCGTGGCGGGTAACTCGTCTACGAGAATGACAGCCTCTCCATCGATTACCACATCACCGTCGTCTGTGACGAGGGTAGTGAGTCGGTATTGGTCGTTACCGAGATCCTCCACAATTTCACAGGACGCCGTAACCCGGTCATCTATCCTGACCGGATTGTGAAATTCCAGGTCTTGCGAGAGGTAAATCACGAGTCCAGGCACACGGGCTAGTGCGGCGCTAATCAACCCGCCCACGAGGGTGCCATGGGCAATTCGCCCTCGAAATCTTGTCTGTTTCGCGAATTCCTCACTGAGATGGAGTGGGTTTGTATCGCCACTGGCTGCAGCGAATCGCCTGACGTCACCGTCAGTGATCGTCTTGGTGAATTCGAAGGAGTCACCGACATGAAGTTCACCGGGCTGTGTAGCTGATAGCTCAGCGTGCCACTCCGGTAGATCTTCGTCTGCTTCGATGCGCTCCGTCGGCGGTTTAGGCTCGGAGTCACTCCGATCAGGATCCATTCCGATTGCTGCAAATGCGGCCCGGTTCGCCGCCAGCACGCTCTCAAATACGTGTTCCGATGTCTCAGCCCACGAATCCAACAGTGCGTGCCGACGGGAGTCCGAGCTCATTGACGGAATTCTAGGGTTGTAGCCCGTATAAAGGTGCGGCCATACGGCCACGATGGGAGGAAGGGGGAAACTGTTGGTGTTGTTGGAGTGAACCTGTTCCCGAGACGAACCCGGACATCCGAATTTTACCAATCAATTCCATCTATTGGTATTGGATGGTATTGAACGCAAGCCTTTTGGTGTCAGGCGGTATAGAGATGAATGACCGATGACCGACGAGAACGATGGGATGATGTGGCCGCCTGCACTCTTCGAGGCGTTTACCGAGACGGGTGAACAGGCAGTCGAACAGCAACAAGAGCTGTTTCGACAGATGATGAGTGCGGGGGACATGCCGGGGCTGGACATGAATCAGCTCGGGGCCATGAGCCAAACTGCGACCTTCAAAACCCGCGTCCAGAGTGGCGGACGGATCAGCATTCCGGACGCCGAACGAGAAGTCCTCGACATTGAGGAGGGCGACATCGTCCAAACAGTCGTGATCCCGGTCAAACGCAACAGGAGTGAATAATTATGACAGCATACACCACGCCAATCCGAACCACGTTCGAACTACAGCGCCAAACGATCGAACAGAGTCAACAAGTCCTCGAACAGACAGTCGACTTTCAGCGCACTTTCAACAGTGCCGTCCTTGACAGTCTCGGGAGCCAGCAGGCGGCCCAGCAACGGAGCATCGAGTTGAGCCAACGGACGGCCCACACTGCACTCGACGCCATCGATGCGTCGGTTCCTGGGGTATCCGCGCAGATCGACGAGGTTCGTGAGGCAGTCGACGAACAGTACGCGTTCGTCCTCGATGCCCACGCAGATGCCCTCGATTCGATCGAAACCGAACTCTCCGAAAACATCGATACGTACGACGAATTCGCCGCGGACTACCTCGATGCTCTCGACGAACAATTGACGATGTTCGTCCAGGCTAACGAGGATCTCGAGGCACAGACGACCGAAGTTGTTGAGCAACTCCGCTCACAGATCGAGGACCTGCAATCCCAAGTCGAGGCTGTGCGAGACGAGGCTGCCGAAACCATCGACATCTGAGGACGCCCGGCGTTCTTTTCAGTACGCGATCAGTATGAAACCCATGACCGAGAATACCCAGCATCAGGAGGAGTATCGAGAGTTGGTTGACCGCATGAATGACGCTGTTGCCGACTCGATCGAACAGAACATGGAAGCGCAAGCGGCGTTCGTCGAATCGTGGGCAGAGTCGTTCGAGGAGGGGCTACCCGAAGAGGAGACGCTTGCCGAAGGTGTCGACGGGTATGCACGCGCCTACGAGGTTTGGATGGATGCGGCTGACCGGCTCGTCGAACGGACGGGCGACGCTGCACAGGGTGAGGACGTAGAACCCGCTGAATTTCGTGACCTTTGGCTTCAGTCCGCGAACGAAGCGTTCAAGGAAGTCATGTCGACGACAGCGTTCGCGGAAGCGAACGGACAGCTCGTCGAAGTCCTCATGGAGATGCAACAGGAAGTCGATGACTTGACACAGGAGACCATTGCGAACGTGGGGATGGCTACTCGGGACGATGTCGAGGAGATCGGGGAACGGTTGGTGGAACTCGAGCGTCGTCAACACGCTGTCGAGGAGAAACTCGACGCTGTCCTCGACACCCTCGAGGAGTAACGATGGCTTTCAATCCCATCTCAGCTGTCCTCGACGCCCAGACGTCGACGTTGGACGCGATGTCTGAGGCGACACGCCGGCTCCCCATGCTCCCCGAGCGAGCACTGCAAATCGAGACAATCGACGTCGGTCAGACGCCCGCCGAGGTCGTTCATACCGAGAACAAACTGGAGTTGTTACACTACGAGTCCCGGACGGCAGAACAGAACGAGATCCCGATTCTCGTCGTGTACGCCCTGATAAACCGGCCATACATCCTCGATTTGCAACCGGACCGGAGTGTTATCCGGCATCTCCTGGACGATGGCCACGACGTCTATTTGATCGACTGGAACGAGCCATCTCGGCTCGATAGTGCGCTTTCATTGGACGATTACGTTACCAGATACATCGACAACTGCGTCGACGTCGTTCGCGACCGGTCCGATCAGGATGCGATCAATCTGTTAGGATACTGCATGGGTGGTACGCTCACCGCCATGTACACAGCCCTGTATGGAGCGAAGGTCAATGCTCTCGGACTGATGGCAGCCGGGTTGTGTTTCGAAGAGACCGGTGGCGTCCTCGAACAGTGGGGAAACGAGGACACCTACGACCCCCGTCTCGTAACCGACACGTTTGGAAACATGCCGGCGTGGTATCTCGACGATGGGTTTGCGATGATGGACCCCGTCGATAACTACGTCTCCAAGTACATCACGCTGTACGAGAACCTCGAAGACGACGAGTTTGTCGGTAACTTCGCGCGGATGGAGCGATGGCTTTCTGAGGGCATCGACCTGGCTGGAACAGCGTATGCGGAGTTCCTCGAGAAGATTTACCAGAACAACGAACTGTACAACGGCACGTTGGAACTCGGTGGTGAACGCGTCGACCCGGCCAATATCGACGTGCCCCTCCTTCAGATTCTTGGTGAGTACGATCACCTGATTCCGCCGGCGGCCAGCAAGCCGTTCAACGATGTTGTTGGAAGCGAGGACATCACAACGATCGAATCATCGTCGGGCCACATTGGATTGTCCGTTTCGTCATCCTCACACGATGAAGTCTGGCCCGCAGTATCGGAATGGTATCACGAACGCTCTGGCGGTGCCGACATCGAATCGGTGGATGGTATCGGACCGACGTACGCCGACCGCCTCCGGGCTGCCGGCATCGAAACCACCGATGACCTTCAGGACCACGACGCACCAACGTTAGCAGACATTGCAGAGACGTCCGAAACCCGAACCAGTGACTGGTTGGACCAGGTGTAATTTTTGGTGGCGGGAGTAGTTTTTTCGCCCCATGCTGACCACTAGCATTCATGCTCGACGGGCAAACCTGTCTGGTCACCGGATCCTCCCGTGGTATCGGCCGGGGGATTGCAACTGAATTAGCGGCAGCAGGAGCGAATGTCGTGGTAAATTACCGCTCCTCCCACGACGAAGCCACCGCAGTCGTCGATGAGATCGAAGAGACGGGGGGAAACGCAATCAGCGTTCAAGCCGATGTCGCAAATATCGAAGACGTCCGTGAGATGGCATCGAAGGTTCGTGACGAGTATGGCCAACTCGACGTGCTCGTCAACAAAGCCGGTATCACGATCGATCGCA
>CAZKGF010000083.1:0-8031 GCA_964552115.1 uncultured Halobacteriales archaeon | reverse complement strand
TGAGTATCAGGTGGTAGTGCAGGGAATACGTCGAGTGCGCTCCCGAGTCGAGGTCATACTCCATTGGGTTCAACCTATATCACGTTACCCCAACGAAAAAGCATTGCGACTGTGTGGGTCTGTGGGTCAGTAACAGGGCGTGCAAGGCCATATGATGACGGCGTTGTATCCCCACCCTACTGCGTACCTTTTCCGCTGTCGCGGACTGCGGTTTCGTTGAGGGTGGGGGCTTAGCGCCTATATCCAGCTGATCGTCTCGAGCGTTTTAGGGAGGGCCCCGATCGGGGCGGACGGAGTGGCGGTCGGAAAGCCGTAAGGGCATGGCGAACGTTGATCGCTTGATGTCCGACGCGGACGGGGGACCGAAACAGGTCGACGACCCCAACTATCACAGCGAGAATCATACGGCGGCCCAGACCTGTGGGTGGACAAAGAACGCGCTCCGTGGGGAGGGCCGGTGCTACAAAAACATCTTCTACGGCATCGAGTCCCACCGCTGCATCCAGATGACACCCGTGGTCAAATGCAACGAACGGTGTGTGTTCTGCTGGCGTGACCACGCTGGCCACGCCTACGAACTGGGTGACGTCGAGTGGGACGATCCGGATGCGGTCGCTGACGCATCGATCAGTCTCCAACGGAAACTGCTCTCCGGCTTCGGGGGCAATGATCAGGTTCCGAGAGACGTGTTCGAACAGGCGTTAGAACCCCGACACGTTGCGATTTCACTCGATGGCGAACCGACGTTATACCCATACCTACCCGAACTGATCGAGGCGTTCCACGACCGAGATATCACGACGTTTCTGGTTTCGAACGGCACGCGACCCGAGGTGTTGGCCGAGTGTGACCCGACGCAACTGTACGTGTCTGTCGATGCCCCGGACCGCCAGACCTTCGAGTCGACGGTCAAAGCGGTCGAGGAAGATGCCTGGGAACGACTGATCGAGACCCTGGACGTCTTGGCGGCCAAAGAGCAAACCCGGACGGTTATTCGCACGACGCTGGTCAAAGGACACAATCTCTCCCATCCGGCCTGGTATGCAGCCATGTGCGACCGTGCTGAGGCCGACTTTGTCGAACTCAAGGCCTACATGCACGTTGGCCACTCGCAGGGTCGGCTCGATCGCGATGCGATGCCCGAGCACGACGAGGTCCGAGCGTTTGCCGAATCGGTTGGCGAGTTTCTGCCTGACCACGACGTGCTCAAGGAAGTCGAAGCGTCTCGGGTGGCGATGTTGGCACGCGACGATGATACGTGGGTGCCCAAACTCGAGAAGGACAGCGAGTTCTGGGCTCGGGACCCGCTCGCAGAAACCTAGTCACGATCGCGATCTCGCAACTCCATCGTCGCGACAACTTGGTGCGGTGAGTCTCCACTGCGAAGCCCGTCTAGAATCGCGAATGCGTCTTCAGGTGAGAGGAAGTGTCTGGTCACGGCTCGGCCGAGCGGGGTTGGCTCGAGTCCGTCGATAAAGCCGTACTCGAGTAGTTTGCCGAGAGCGTGTTTGACAGGTACTTCGCCGACCATTGTTTCACACAGTTGTTTCGCACCGGAGCCGGCTACTGCGACGTTAGCGAGGACCTCTTCGACGGCGGCGGACTCGTCGTATCGGGTCCGAACAGGCTCCATCTCTCCCTTTAGAAGTGTAAAGGCGACTTCGTCTTCGGTCATCTCCATACTGTTGTGGTAGACGCCATCGGGCTCGACGAGCACGTAGACCGTGCCGGTGTCGTGGTAGTCGGGCCGACCGGCCCGTCCGAGCATTTGGTGGAATTCCTGGACAGAGAGCCACTCGATCCCCATGGCGAGGGAGTCGAATATCACCTGCGAGGCAGGAAAGTCCACACCGGCAGCGAGGGCAGCGGTCGTCACGACCGCGGCAAGTTCCTGATCGGCGAATTGCCCCTCGACACGTTTGCGGCGGCCGTGATCGAGCCCGGCGTGATAGGGTGCTGCACTGGCGGTCAGTGCGCGGGAAATCTCGTGACACCGACGCCGTGAATTGGTGAAGATAATCGTCTGCCCGCGATAGCCCTTACTGGATTTCGCATCGAACGCCCGACTGACGAGCCGGTCGGCGATATTGATTTTTTCGCGGCCATCCGCGAAGGTTACGTGGCGCTCGATTGGCACGGGTCGTTCTTCGAACTCGACAAGTCGGGCGTCGAGGGCTTGGGCCACTGCCTGTGGATTGCCGACGGTCGCCGAGAGATACAACCATTGGGTGTCGCCCCGACTCAACTCCCGACAGTAGTGTTTGAGTCTAGAGACCAGGCCGTCGAGTCGGTGGCCTCGGTCGGCCTCACCCAAGGTGTGGATCTCGTCGATCACAACCGTCCCGATGTCGCCAAGGTCACGGCCGACACGGAGGGCATGATCGATACCCTCGTAGGTTCCAACGATCACGTCTGCATCCGGATCGAATCGCTCGGAATCGCCCGAAATCCGACTGGCTCCCACTCTGAGCGTGACGTCGACGATGTCTCCATACCGGTCTTGAAACTCTCCGTATTTCTGATTGGCCAACGCGACTAGGGGAACGAGGAAGAGCAGTTTTCCCTCACCCCGCAGGGCACGGTCGAGCCCGGCCATCTCGCCGACCAGCGTTTTGCCGGTCGCGGTTGCGCTGACGATCAGCTGATCGGTTCCTTCGAGTGATCCGTTTCTGACGGCGATACTCTGGACAGGTAACAGCTCGTCGAAACGGCGTTGAACGCGAGATTGTAGCTCCGGGTGGAGTCCAAGTTGGTCGACTTGAATCGGGTCGACGTCTTCGACCGTGGCAGAGATCTCGTCGAACTTCGTGAGTTCGGGGTCGAGTTCGCCCGCCAGAAGATTCGTGATCCGCTCGAGATCTTGCACCTCGACGAGCAGTTCCTCGAGTCGCTGGCGGGCGTCGCCGGAAATCGAACCGTGATAGGCAAGTTCTCGATCCAGTTGTTCGATCGCACAGGATCGACAGACGTGTTCGTGCTCCGTCCGGATCGCAGTCTCGCTCGTGAGTGGTGTATATCGGCCAGCGCCCGCACACAGTCTGCAGGTCCGGACAACTTTCGCGTCGAGTTGGTACGCATTCAAAAGCGCCTGGAGTTCCGAGCGACCGGCTGAGGACGTTTGTTCGGAGATTCTGATCCGCGTCGCACGGCGGGCTAGCTCGACGAACTGGTCAGGGCTGCGTAATTCTTCGTTCGAACCCTGATTTACTCGAAGCCGTGCCGGGCGCGGTCCTGCGTTCGTTTCTTTCACCTCGAGTCGACCGTCGAATACCCGCTCGCCGTACCGGTGGATGGCGATCCGATAGCGATCGCCCTCTTCGTGCAAAAACAGCGTATCGACGCGCCCGACCTGCTGTGACACATCGAACGATAGGCGATCGCCACACTTGACTGCCTCGCCAGACGGGCCCCTGTGCTACTCGTCGACGAGGTGGATCTCGTCATCACCTGTCGGGACAGCACAGATGAACGCACCTGGCTCGTCGCCCTCATTACGGTACCAGTGAACGACACCAGCAGGAATGTGGAGTGCGTCCCCGGCACTAACAGTAAATTCCTGCTCGCCGATCCCGACGACGTACTCACCGCGGAGGACGTACTGTTCGTGCTCGATTTCGTTGGTATGGCGGGGGACTGACCCGCCGGCAGCCAGACTGAATCGACGGATGGCCAGATTCGGGGCTCCGTGAGCCTCACCCACGAGAACGGCCTGTTCGAGACCATCTGCAGCATCGACGGTTTCCGATTCGATTTCGTCGGCGCGCCGGATTACTCCCTGTTGACTCGCGTTGGCCATGGACGCAGTGGATCCTCGTCGGCCAAAGCGTTGCCGGACGGACACGGGCTTAAGGGCCTACCGCCCGTACCACACGTATGCGACGGTTCAGGATCGGGAGTGCCTTCGGCATCCCTATCAAGTTGGACCTAACGTTCTTGCTGGTCTTGCCACTGTTTGCATACATCATCGGTGTCCAGGTCGAATTGTGGGCCGGGACACTGAACGATATTTGGGGCGCCGGACTCGACCCGACGGTCCTTTCGACCGGTCTGCTTCCCTGGGTCCTCGGCATTGTCGCCGCTGTTGGCCTGTTCGCTGGCGTTGTGCTCCACGAGCTCGGTCACTCGATGGTCGCCAGGCGGTTTGGCTTTCCCATCGAGGAAATCACACTCTGGCTGTTCGGCGGGATTGCGCAATTGACCGAGATGCCAGAGGACTGGCGCCAAGAACTGTACATCGCTATTGCTGGCCCCATCGTGAGTATCGTGCTTGGCGCCATCTCCTACGCCGCCTTCGTCGCCGTTCCTGCGGACGGGTCGGTGGTCATCGCCTCGATCCGTTTCACCCTGGGCTATCTCGCATTGATGAACGTCGCGTTGGCGATCTTTAATCTGCTACCCGGATTTCCGATGGATGGGGGGCGCGTGCTCAGAGCGCTGTTGGCACGCCGACGCCCGTACGCACGCGCAACCAAGATCGCCGCCGAAGTCGGCAAGGGGTTTGCAATCCTGCTCGGCCTCTTCGGGCTACTCGCAACGTTCAATCCGTTCCTGATCGCACTGGCGTTTTTCATCTATATTGGCGCTGCAAGCGAGGCACAGCAGACCTTGATGCGGGCCGCCTTCGAGGGCGTTGTCGTCAGGGACATCATGACGCCTGGTGACCGTGTCCAGGCCGTCGACGCAGAAGCGTCCATCTCGGATCTACTCGACCTGATGATTTCCGAGCGCCACACCGGCTATCCGGTCGAGCGCAATGGCAATCTGGTCGGACTAGTTACGCTTGAAGACGCTCGGGCCGTGCGTGAGGTCGAACGCGACGCGTTTCGAGTCGAGGAGGTAATGTCGACCGACATTCATACCGTCGATCCGGATACCGATGTCATGAACGCCATGGAGACGATGCAAAGCGAGAATATTGGCCGCTTGCTCGTCACTGACGACTCAGGGGAATTGGTGGGACTGTTGACACGGACCGACGTAATGACGGCCCTCTCCATCATCAAATCCAGTGGCCGGTTCCAAGCGGCTCCCGGTGACACCCCCGAATCCGAAGTCATCAGCCCCGAGACCTGACAGGCACTCACCCGACCAGGGATTCACGTAACTGGCGGACCTCTGCCGCTTCGTCTGGACGGTCCTCCACGTCTGCAAGCGCCTCGGCAGCATCGAGTGTCCGGACGGCCTGATCAAGGAAGGAGAGAACGTCACCGGGGTACGCATACACGAGATAGTCGTCACCCATGATGTCGACGATCGCGTCCGGACCCATTCCCTGGGCTCGCAACTCCAGCAGGTACCTCATGAACTTCGTTTCCGGGTGGCCACAATGTGGATTGGCTTCACAATCACAGTCCAGAAAGTCCTCGGCGAACTCTAGAACCCGCTCTCGAGTTGCGTCGTCGAGTTTTGCCAGTCCCTCGCCCTGGTACAGGATATCCATCGTCGCGCCGGAAAAGGCGCTCTTGGGGAACGATGTCTCCAGTTGGGACGCCAGTTGGCGGTGGTTTTTGACGTATATCTTGTCGGTGATGGCCACTGCTACGTACAAAGACGGGCTGTCTGGCAAAAAACGCGTCGGCTGGCCAGAGGGGAGAAGGCAAAAGTCGTAACGTATATCCCCAGAAGCAGGCTACATTGGAGTGCTTCCCGTGTCCGGGCTGGGGTAGTGGCATCCTTTGGGCCTGTGGCGCCCAAGAGGCGGGTTCAATTCCCGCGCCCGGACCTCGAATTTTGTTAGGTCCCCATAGATACGCAGGTATCTATAACTAAGCAGATTGGCGGTTTTCGACGACAAAGCTGGCTACTGCAAGCCTGCTTGGGAAGGAGAGAAGACACTCATCGAGGGAGATCAGCACCCTGACGGTCACGAACATATCGTACCGAGACATCCTGGATCGCCGAATATGCAGATCGGCCATCGGAATTGTTCGTCAGCGGGACGGGATTGGAGCGGTGGACGCTGCACCCGGTGGGGGTACGAGTACCTTTTTACGACTATCGCGTAAGGTAGGCGCTATGAGTGAGGCCGATCCGGACGCCGTCACCGTCTCAAAGGACGGAGTCACCGTGAGGAAAACGGTCGACACCGAGCAGTTCCAGACGTTGACGGTGGTGATCGAGCTGGCATCCGAAAGGGAGGACGTCACCCGCATCCATCTCCTAGACCCCCTCCCCGACGGGGTCCCGATTGATGAGATCGGGTTCCACCCGGAGTATGGCGCCGAGCACTGGTCCGTCGAGGATGGCTGCGTCGTCTTCGAGCGCGACCTAGCCACCGGCGAGACCTACACCACAATTTATGGGATCCGCGACTACCCTGCCGAGGAGACTGCCGCCCTCCTCGACGAGCCAGACCTCGAGCTACTGGAAGTAGGCCCAGAGTCGGTCGATGATGTCGTCGACGAGGGCCGCTCTGAGGTCGTCCGGGATTTCGTCGCCGGGGAGGCGGATCTGCCTGGCCTGGAGGACGAACTCGGGGCCGCCACCGAGACCGCTGAGGCAGCCGAGGAGACACCAGTCGAGGACCGCGAGGTTCAGGAGCCGCCGACCGGTGGCGTCGTCCAGGCACTCGTCAAGGAGCTTCGCGAGAGAAAAGTCGACCCTGAGGACCGTCAACTGCTGAGCGAAGAGTTGCTCGACACCGAGGGCGCCGTCGAGGCTCGCGTCACCCACCTACAGCAGCGGGTGAGCGACCTCGAAGCGTACACGGACGCGCTCGAGGAGTTCATCGACCGTGAAGGAACAGCCGAGAAGGTCATCTCGGACTTCAGGGACGACGTGGCCGGGCTCGAGCGGGAAGTACACGCGACAGGTGACCGCGTCGACGACGCTCTTGAGCGACTGTCGTCAGTCGACGACCGCGTGACTGAGGTTGAGACCGATTTCGAGTCTCTCGGGAGCCGGGTCGACCACTTTGGTGACCGCCTAGGCGACATCGAGAACGACGTGGCGGCGGTCGACGACCGCGCAGACGACCTCGACGGCCGAATCGAAGACCTACGCGACGAACTGAACACGCTCCGACGGAACCTACGGAACGACGTGCAAGCCCTCGAGAAGGATCTCGAAGATTTCGAGGAATTCCAGGAGCAGCTCTCCTCGGTGTTCGGCGGGGCGGCCGGGCCAGGCGACGAACCCGGCGACGTCCGCGACTAAACGAGGTCGAAGAAGGTCGATTCTGTCTATCTTGATTCGGCGAGAGAATCCCGTCGTTCACGACGGGCGTGAATCACGTCTGTTCGACTAGTCAACCACAACCGTTTCTGAGAACTGGATATGCCACAGAGACTGTAAGTTGTTATGTAATCATTGACATATGGCAATGTATGGCGAATCTCACCGTCACGAGAACCTACATCGGGTCAATCCAAAATCCCCGACAGGTACGTGACGGGCTTGATTCGCTCGGTGATGCCGCTTCGAAAATCTGGAACGTCGCACGCTGGACAGCCGATCGTATCTGGAACCAGACCGGTGAAATTCCAGATGAAGGTCCCTTGAAGTCGTACATGAAGAACCAGGAGTGCTGGAGAGATTTGAATGCGCAGTCAAGTCAGAAAGTCATCGAAGAACTTTCCAACGCTTTCCAATCCTGGTTTGACGTCCGGCACAAAGACGACACGATGAATCCACCCGGTTACCGAAAAGACGGCGATGATCGTCCACGGTCAACGGTGACGTTCAAAGAAGACGGGTTCAACCACGACGCCGAACACAATCAGATTCGGCTCAGCAAGGGCAAGAGCTTGAAAGACAATCGATCAGACTTCATCCTTTGCGAGTACGAAACCCGCCCCGACATTGATCTCGCCGAGATTGACCCGGTACAGAACGTCAGGGCCGTCTGGACTGGTGACGAATGGAAGATGCACTTCGTCTGCAAAGACGAAATTGAAGTCGCTGTCGAAGACGAGCCATATGATGGGAAAGCAGGCATTGATCTTGGGATCACGAACATCGCCACGATCGCATTCCCTGAGGAGTACGTACTGTATCCCGGTAATTCGGTGAAGCAGGACAAACACTACTTCA
>CAZKGF010000082.1:0-8042 GCA_964552115.1 uncultured Halobacteriales archaeon | reverse complement strand
TTCGAACAGGGTGAAAACGAGTGAGTTGTCGCCTCGCTACCTTGGGAATCCTGCGTCCTCTCCCCCGGATCGCACATCTCGAAGGACATAGAGAAGAATCGCGCCGCCGATCAGCGGGATCACAGCACAGGCGGCATAAATCGGTGTGAATCCAACCGGGTCGATCAACGGAAGGGTCACGACGGGGCCAAGCCCGCCACCGAGATCACCGAGGAGATTGTTCGTTCCAACTGCTCGTCCCATCCGCTCCTCCTGGGTAAGATCTACCAGTAATGCCATGAGTGGCCCAGAGGTTCCTCCTTGGCCCGCACCAATCAACACACAGGCTACCACGAGACTCCACAGTGACGTCGCCATGGCCAAGAGGAGAAATCCACCCAGTGAAACGACGAGAAAGGCGATGAGGATTGGAAACCGCGAGTCTCTCACATCACTCAATCTGCCTCCCCCGAGCATTGCAACGGCGGCGGTCAAGACAGTAATCGCCATCAACAATCCAGACATTCCCTGCGGTCCATACCCCCACACGGCAATGTTGTGGGCCTCGACGAACAAGACCAGTGTCGCGAACAATGCACCGAGATAGGCGAAATACAGGCCAAAGTTAACGATCCCGATCGCCAATGTCGGTCGCGTTGTATCGACTTCCCAGGGGCGGACAGCACGGCGCGTTTCGGACACGTGGGTTTCGGGCACGACGAGATATGCAATACAGGCCCCGAGCAGCGCCAGTACACTCGCTGCAGTGAATGCAGCAGGAATCCCGTATACGTCACTGAGAACGCCGCCCAGGACGAGGCCAGCGGGAAACCCGAGAGTGAGACCGCCTCGTACGACGCCCATACTGGTTCCGCGGGATCCGGTGTCGCTGACGTCAGCGGCGATCGTATACGCAGTTGCAAACACCAACGCACTTCCGACACCCCAGACGATCCTCGCGACGAGGAACGCGACTGCGGGGAGTGTGGAACCGAGCGCAAGCACGTATGCGAATGTCGCCACTGCTTGGATGAACAGCCCCCCGATTAGCGGTACTCGAGCGCCGTAGCGGTCGACCAACGATCCGGCCGGAGCGTTCACGACGATTCTGGTGAATCGATTTGCACTCAGGATGAGTCCGACCACAAACGGGGTGATTCCAAGGACGGCGTGCAGGTTTGGTAGGATTGGAAAGACGACGCCTCCGCCAAACCCCGCGAAGAAGGTACTCGCCACGACAGCCAATACGACAGTCCGGGCCTGCTCCATGTCGGCGGGTCACCGTACCGAGCAGGTGGCCAAAGGTGTGGCGAGTCTGACGTCCAGACCCCATTCGCAATCGCACGAGTCCATTACCAACCCCTTGCATTTCCCAGGGAGAACCCACGCTTCCCACCGGCGCTACGGAAGTCACGTGACGATGTCGACGCCATCGATGTCGAATCGGGCACCGCCTTCGCGACTCGTCGAGATGGATACAGTCCACCCGTGGGCGGTAGCCGTCTCGACAACGACGTACAGGCCAAATCCTTGGCCACCCTCGGTCGAAACTCCGGGCTCGCAAACCCGTTCGCGGAGCTCTGGCTCGATCCCTGGTCCATCATCCGCTACATAAAACCCAGCCTCATCCTCGAGATCACCGACTCTGACGGTATCGCCACCGTGGGTGATGGCGTTGGCCAGGAGATTTTCCAGGAGCTGTCTGAGCCTCGACCGGTCAGCCAGTACTGTTGCATCCGTCTGTATTTCGAGTGTCACCTCACCAGTCTGGATGGTATTCCAGCAGGAGTCCACGACGGTAGAAAGCTCGATCCGGTCGAGGTCACGTATCGGTTGTCGGAGGCATGAGAGTCTCTCGAGGTCACCGATCAGCGACTCTATGCGATCCAAGGCAGTCTGGATTTCAGCAAGGTGTTCGCTCTCACACTCCATTCTTGCCAACTCGAGTCGGGCGATGGCAGTCTGAAGCGGTGTCCGTAGATCGTGCCCGATGGCCGCCCCCAATCGTGTGGGTTGGTCGGGATTCGTGACGCCTGTTTCGTCACATTTGCAGTCGTGGCCGTTACTGTTGGTCACAACACTCCACCCCTGAGCTCAACGTGAATGATCGACAGTGTCACTCGCGGCAGTGCACTCGGCCTGGGATATACAAGTATGGAGTACCACCGTGATCGCTGTTCGTGATGATCCGAACGGACTCGGTACCGGCCGGGGGGATGAAGTCAGGTAGCCTGGGGATGCAATTGATTCGGAACCGACGAAATTGGATACTGACGCCTGGTATCGGGGGCTTATTGGGCTTACCTCGGGCAGAACACTCGCAGGCCTCTCCTATCCGAGCATTACCACTACTGCGGACGGAGATTCACCCGAAGGTGTTGTATCGAAACATGGGAGGTCCGGGTTTCGTCACCTAACCGGATTCGGTTCGGGTAAGAGGCCATGGTGAATGGCCCGTTTTGTCGAGCGCGGAAGCACCGCGTCCGATCAGTCGCCAGGACTGGAGATCTGCAACACGGAAACCGACTTGTGCGTCCTCCCTTTTTCCGTGGAGGGCCGAAGCAGAGACAAGAAGCAGTCGATTCAGCTGCGTGAACGACTGGGGCGCCAACCAAACGAGATTATTTTGTGCGGGGTACAAGCGCCAAAAACAGACCGCGTAGTGGCTAGGCGTTATTCATCCGAACTCGCGTCACTGTCCCACACTCGGCGCATTCGCTGACCCGATACGGTTCCCGAGAGAACTCGGCGTTTTCGGGCGAGGTACTCTCAGTGAGGATTTCGACCGAAACCCGGTGAGGGGTTATTCGTCGACAGCCCTCACACCGTTCGGTGACATCGGCAACCGCGGTATCTTTGGCGGACATAACACCATCTGCACCCGATAATACCATAAAAAGGGTCGACTGTTTCGGTCGTTTGCGTCGGTAAATCGACGGACAGTGACGGTATCATCGCTGTCACCGTCTCACAGCAGTTGAGACTGTTTAGGCGGCCCGCTGGTCACGTTATCAGGGCGGAGAATGAGTGAACGGCCGAAAATTATATAAGAAGGATCACCTCCGCCCGGGAGGTTTTCTCTCCCGGCCACCGTGACTCGGGCATGGATCAGGTCTTCGCTCCGTGGCGTATCGAATGGATCGAGCGAGACGACCCCAATGCCGAACTCGACGGCTGTGTCTTCTGTCGACTTCCCGAGCAAGAGTCCGACCGAGACCACTACGTGGTCGCACGCAGCGGGCATTCGTACGTGCTGCTCAACAATTTCCCGTACAACCCGGGCCACGCCATGGTCATACCAGACGTACATACCGGGGATTTCCGTGACCTATCTGACGAGGAACTACTCGATCAAAACCGCCTCCTCCAACGCACGATAGACGCCCTGGCGAGTACACTCGATCCGGATGGATACAACGTGGGGTACAATCTCGGCGGCCCGGCCGCCGGGGGTTCCGTCTCCGAACACCTCCACGCTCACGTCGTTCCCCGGTGGACGGGGGATACGAACTTCATGCCTGTCCTCAGCGACACGAAGGTGATAGTCGAAGCAGTCGAACAGACGTATGACCACCTCTACGCTGCATTTGCCGACCAGGACGGTGCCACGAATCGAGCCGAAGATTGTGCCGTCCGTATCGAAGAATAACGACCGAGCGAAGCCCCTTTGCGGAACCGGAGCAAACGTCGCTGCGAATGGCACGGGGGACAGCGCTCAGGCGGGTCGGGCTGCTTATCTTGGCAGTCAACGTCTTACTGTTTCTCGCGAAAGGCGGCGTCTACCTACAGACGGGTAGTCTCGCCCTAGAATCGGAGGCGGTGAACAGCCTGGCTGACGCGGGCTACAGCCTCGTGATCGTCGGCGGCCTGTATTTGACGACGCGTCCCCCCGACTTCGAGCATCCCCATGGGCACGAGCGTATCGAGCCATTCGTCTCTCTCCTCGTCGCTCTCGGCATTTTCGCAGCTGGTGGGCTCGTGTGTTGGCAGGCCGGATGGGCGCTCTGGACGGGCGAAATCGTCGTCGCCAGCAGCCCAGCGGCTGTGGTGGTGTTGGCCGTGTCTGCGCTGGTGAAGTTCGGGTTATATCGGTATTCGCGCCGGGTCGGCGAGCGCGAGCAATCACCGGCGGTCATAGCCACCGCGGTCGATAACCGCAATGACATTCTTACAGCTATTGCTGCGATCTTGGGGATCTTGGGCGCCCGGGCAGGCTATCCCGTCCTCGATCCGGTGGCTGCCATCGTCGTTGCGATGGCAATACTCTACACCGGGTACCAGGTCGTTCGAGACAATGTCAACTACCTGGTCGGTGCCGCTCCCCCGGAGAAACTCCGTAGAGAGATCGTTCGTCGCGCCCTCGCCCACCCCGATGTCGAGGGGGCCCACGACGTCATCGCCCATTACGTTGGCCCCGAAATCGATGTGAGTCTCCACATCGAGGTCGAAGGCCGACGCACGATCGACGAGGCACACGATATCGAGAGCGAGGTCGTGGCGTCGATCCGAGAGCTCTCGGCAGTCGACGACGTTTTCGTCCACGTCGATCCCAAAGAGTTGAACGAATGGAAAGAGGACGACGCAGTCGATCGACTGGTTGACGAGGAGTAGTCTGTTCATTCCCGCGATCACCAGTCTCACTCAGGCTCGTTTGTGAGGTGGCCGTGGGGTCGGAGTGGCTCACAGCATCTCCGGACTCACGGCGTGGTGTGGCAAAGAGATTCGACTCTGGAAGCGGGCAGGTTCACAGTATCAAGGGTCCCGCCAGTCCTGATCGACCCGGGGTGGACTGAATACATCGACGCCCTGGAGGGGCTCATCGCCGCGGTTTTCGACGCCGTGGGTCTCCATTGACGGCAGGTAGAAAGATTCACCGGCCGAGATGACGTCGATCGCTGCATCGTTACGCACGAACGTGGCGGTCCCCCGAACCACGTATCCCACTTGTTCGTGCTCGTGACTGTGTTCGGGAACCGACGTGCCCGGTTCGATATGGAAATGTTGGACACTCGTCCGCTCGCCGGTGACGAGTTGTGTGACGTGAACGCCGTCGACTGGTTCGTGTGTCACACAGTCAGTTGGGGCTAAAGAGTCCATGGGTGCGCCAGACACGCGCGTCCCCTAAGCGTTCGGCTCAGTCCCACCGAAGTTATGGTCCCCGACTCCCAGTGCGGTCACATGCAGTCCGAACTGTTGTCGGACGACCTGGCCGATCAGATCGTCACGACGGCCAGGACCGCGACGGGCGATAGTCTTCGTTCGGTAACCTATTTCACGCGCTCGGATTTTGATCAGTTGTACCTTCGTGGCGATCTCGAACGAGACGCGGATCTCAATACGTTCGTCGGTCACGAATGGCGAGGCTATCGCGATACTCAAGACGCCTACCAGTCATCCGAACTCGGCGCGTACAAGTTTACTGTCAGGGCCTTCGAAAACGGATATCTCCTCCGTGTCGCGGCCGAACGTCGAGGCGTGCTCATCACGACTGATGGCCTCAGTATGAGCAGTTACGAAGAGATTGCTGAGGCACTTACTCGGCTGCTGCGGAGTAATAACTCGTAGCTCTCTCAGCATCCTTGAGTCATTCCCCACTCGATAGTCCCGAATGCCGAAACGGTGGGATCCCTCTTTCATCGCCGGGTATAGGGTCTCACACGGCTGCCCAGTACTTGAAAGCCTACACGTAGCCACGGTGAGTCCCGGGGGTTATTTGCGCTGACAACCCATGAGTGGGCCATGACCCTCGACCCGGTCCACGTCGATGGCATCGCGCGGCTGGCCAGTCGCGTTGGTGCTGGCGTGGCCGATACGGATCGCGAGGCCTTAGCAGCAACAGCTTGGGAGGAGTATCTGGATCCATTATTCGCCTCGCCTGAGGACGATAGACCCGTGTTGGAACCACTCGCTGACCACCGGCGCCGGGCAGTATCCATACCTGATGTCGCACTCACGGAGCCTCCGTTTCCCACCCACCACGGTCTGGATGCGGGGACAATCAACCCGACGACGTTCCAAAACGGGTTGGTGCTCGATGTCTCACAGGCCGCGATGGCTGCCGTGCCGTCGGACATCGAACTTCACCGTGGGCGGACTATTGTCATGACCGTCCATACGCAGGATCGGACCCTCGAGTTCGATGACGCAGAGTGGCGCTTGGACGATCGGGGATACGCTCGACGACGCCTCATTCATGCGCCTCGTGTGGACCGATTCGAACAGGCTGTCGTCCACGCGCTGGCGTTGTATCTCGCAGAGAGCACCCACGCCCTCGAGTCTGCGGATGTCGTCGAGGATCTCCTCGTTCTCGATGGGCCGATCTATCCGACCGGGCTACTGACCTGGGCCGAGCGAGATCCGGAACTCCAGCGATTACTAACCGAAGCCGCACAGCCGAGGGACGTTGTCGCCAACTACCTCGAACTGGTCGAGACCTTTGTGCAGCGAGACGTCCCTCTGATCGGCTTCGTCAAACACAGTGGGTCACGGGCGATTACACGGACACTCCGTGACCGGATCGGCGCACCGTGGGTCGACGACGACGCGTTCTTCCGATCCGTGCTGTCCCGGCCCGACCACGCGAACGATACCCTTACCTGCACGACTTGGTTCCGATCCCGCGCCGGAACGGATGGCCTGGTCGCCGACGAATCTCTCGGGTTAGCCCACGATCGGACGCTTTCAGCGGCCGACTACGAAGTGACGTATTTCGTCATCTACGATCCCCGGGACGATTTGATCTATCGCGTCGAAGCGCCGTATGCGTTTACCGCCGATTCCGAGTGCCGTGAACGAATCACGACACAGGTTTTGTCGGCGGTCGCTGCCCAACGGGGGCCGCCAACGGCCGTTGGAAAAGCCGACTCTCTCGCCAGCATCGATCGGACCGGGAAGGAAACGCTGCGCGAGCGGATCGAACGGGCCTTCGAGACCGAACGACGCCCGACGTACAACGAGCGGCGGTGGGGACCGGCGGCGACGGCTGAGTGGTAACGGAGCACCAAAGTCTCACAAGGGAAACCGGTTTGGTCGGTCCGCTCCTTTCGGTGGCTATGTCGGACTTGGAGGATTTCACTGACTTCGAGGGGGACGACGGGTCGTCGAGGGACGAGGAGGGATCTACCGCCGATGACGAGTTCGAGCAACTGTCCGTCTCGCCAACCGGTCACGACCGCGGTCTCGGTGTCCTTTCGGCCGGATCGGGGCTCAGGGTCAGCGAAACCTCGGATGAGACGAAACTTCAAGCGTACGTTACCGCGGGCAACCGCGAGGAGGTCCGGATTGGCAGTTACCTCGTGGCCCCATACCCGGACAGCGAGTTACTGTTCGCGCGGATCACCGGGCTCGAGTACGCCCAGGAGTACCGTGCGGACGACGCCACCGAGATTCACGCCCGGCGCGCGATGCGCTCGCAAGGAATCGACGAGGCGGATTTCAAACTCCTTGCGTCGCTCGAGCCGGTCGCTGTGCTGTATGAGGAGGCCGGGGAGCTTCGTCGGCGGATGACCGATCGCATACCCAAGCCGGAGACGGTCGTACGGCCGGCGGACGACACCGAAGAGATCAAAACCGGATTGAAAATTCCAGAGACGGGAGTGTTTCTGGGCCATCTCGCTGTCGGGGGTGAGCGGGTTCGTACGGCCGCACAGCCACCGACGATCGATTATCGACTTCGGGACGAGTACGGGTCGGGAGATCCGCTCGTCTTTCGACACACGCTGATCGCCGGCGGTACCGGTTCGGGGAAGACACATGCTGCAAAGAACATTCTTCGGCAGTATCTCGACGCGGATCGGACGTATCCGGTCACAGCCGGTAGTGATCGGTCGATCCGCCCGGCTGTAGTCGTCTTCGATCCCCAAGACGAGTACGCACAGATGCACGACGACAATCCTGATCTGAATGAGGAGGTGGCACGCCGCCTCGAACGCGAGCGTGTCGCTTATGGGGGCCACGACGAGACTATCGCGCTCGTTCCCGACGTTGCCGGTTCGACGTACGCTGCGGATCACCACCGAGCCGAGCAGGTTCGATTTACCGTCCCGTTTTCGATGGTCCACGAC
>CAZKGF010000081.1:0-8066 GCA_964552115.1 uncultured Halobacteriales archaeon | reverse complement strand
CCATCGGGATGCCGTAGTCCTCGGCGACGTGCAGCAGCTCCCGGCCGAAGTCACGCGTGCGAGTCAGCACGGCGATGTCGCCAAGCGTCGGCGCTCGTAGCTCGCCGTCCTCCTCGATGGCGTAGTCGTCGTTCCCGACGATCGACTGGACCTTCGTGAGCAGCGCCTCGGGCTCGCCCCGGTTGTCCCAGCACTGCAGGACGTTCCCGATCGCGTAGGCCGCTTCCTTCCAGGAAAGGTCGGTCTCCTCGATGACCTCGAGGAAGGCGATCCGGTCCTCCGCGGTCCCCCGTCGGCCGGCGGCGAGGCGGCGGGGTGTGATGGCGAACGGCCCGAAGTGGGCCTGCTCGAGCCGCCGGTTCAGGGCGCTGGCCAGCGGGGGGTCGGGGACGAGGACGAGGTCATAGTCCCGGCAGTCCTCGTAGAGTTCTTCGACTGATTTCGCCCGGTGGATCGGCACTGGGTGAACCAATTCGTCCGCAGGTTATAGGCGATTGGGTGGTCACGCTCTACAACAGCTGGCGAGACGGCATCGGCCACCGTCGGAACGAATATGCGGCCCGACGACTCCGTTGGACGTTGTAATCGACCGATGTGACTCCGCTCGTACACTTCGCGAACAGCGCGAAGAACAGTAGATGCTATAAGTAATTACTCGTATCTGGCCGAATACGAGATCCGTCTCGATCCTCGAGTTCGGTGACGCTCGAGGAGCGGAACTACGGTGCTCCGTCCAGCACGACGACCAGGTTGCTAGCAAATCACTTACCCACGCCGAAGCTGATTGTCTGCGCTCGCTCGCCGAGTATGTGCTCGTTCGATTGACAGGGGAACTCCTCGTCGTCTTCCGAAACCGCGCCGGGCACGCCAGTTCAGTCGCGCTCGCCGGCCAATTCGACCGACGGTTTCAACCCCCAAGGAAACCACGCCCGGGGTGGCTCGAACCGAACGGACGTACTCGTGTGATCGATACAGACTAGCTTGGCATCCATACGTGTCCGAGTTTCTTTAACTCCTGTTCGAACGCCTCGCGGTCCTCTGGGTCGGCCTCGGCGGCGGCTGTTCGGGGCGTCTGATAACTCAAGCCGGCCTCCTTCATCAGCCGTCGACAGGTCGGTCGTGAGTAATCGACGTTGAATCGATCTCGAACGAACTCCTGGACCAGCTCGGTCGTCCAAGCCCGAGCATCGAATCCGGCATCAGTCGGCCGGTTCTGGAGGACCGTTTCGAGCTCATCTAACTTTGCGTCCGGGAGTTTTCGTGGTCTCCCTGGACGTTTCTCGTCCAGCACGGCCACCTCGAAATCTCGTTCTTCGAGTCGCGTGAGCCAGTTGTAGATCGTCTTTCGTTCGACATCGAACCACTCGGCGAGCTCCGATTGCGTAATGCCCTTCTTGTACGCGATGGCCGCGAACAGGCGCCGAGCTGGCGTTTTATCCTCTACCGACTCGAGGGCTCTCTGTAGGTCGTCAACCGTGACGTCGGTGAGCCGCTCCATCAGCCGAACGTACAAATTTCGAGTAATTGGTTCTACCGATTGACAATATGGTTATTGTGGAACCTGTTTCTGGCGGGCCCGCTCACCACTCAGGGACGTGGAAATTGTCCCTGTCGAAGAACAGGGGCTCCTCGGGTACTGGCGGTTGTTCCTCGAACACTTCGTCATCGATCTCCACGCCGAGGCCTGGCTTGTCAGGCGCCGGAATATAGCCGTCTTCGATCTCCAGAACCTCGGTATCGATGTACTCCGAGAGAGCCCAGGAGCCGAATCCCGCGTCGCCTTCCTCATCGAAATCGGTGTGCGCGATCTCTTGGATGAGGAAGTTCGGGACTGAGAGGTCCACGTGGATCGCCGACGCGAGGGCGACGGGACCTAAGGGATTGTGGGGGGCGATCCGCATCCCGTGGTGCTCGGCGGCACCGGCGATCTTCTTGATCTCCATCAGCCCACCGCCGTGACAGATGTCGGGCTGTAACACGGCTGCGGCATCGCTATTGATGACTTCCTCGAACTGTTGGAGCCGGTAGAGCCGATCACCGAGCGCATACGGAATGTGGGTACTGTCAGCAAGCTTTTCGACCGCCGGGATGTAGTACGGTGAAATGAAATCTTCGGCGACCAGTGGATTAAACTCCTCCACTTCCGAGAGGATATGTTTCGCCTCCGGAAGCTTCCAACGCGAGGCCGGGTCAAGCATCAGATCCACGTCCGGACCCACCGTCTCGCGGACCTCTCGAACGATGGCTTTGACCTCGGCCACCACTTGAGGGTACCTCGGGGGATCGTTCGAGGTCGGCGAAAACTTCATACAGGTCAATCCCTCTTCGACCCGTGCTTTCGCCTGTTCGGCAAGGTTATCCCGAGTTTCCTCCCCGATCCACTTGTACACCCGGACCTCGTCTCGGACCGGACCGCCGAGCAGTTCGTACACTGGGACCCCGAGGTCCTTCCCCTTGATGTCCCAAAGTGCGGTCTCAATCCCGGAGAAGGCACTGTTCATGATCGGGCCATCATGGTACCAAACCGCATCCTGGAACTGCCGCCTGTGACGTTCGATCGGCGACGGATCTTCGCCGATCAAGTACCTCTCTGCGAGGGCGTCAATCACGGCGAATACCGGCTGTGGAGCCGTCTCGACCACTGCCTCTCCGTATCCTGAAATGCCACGATCCGTGTCGATTCGGACGACTGCAGAACTACCGCCTGTCCTGGCGGTTTTGACGTCTGTTATCTCCATGTAACAGGTATTCCAATTCTGAGTTATACCATATAGCTACTGGGAAGGCCGAGGGAATCACTCGTCACTCGGGTCGATCGGGATCCAGGATAAGATCGACCGAGCGACCAGAATCTGTTCTCCCCTGCTGATTATTCCAACAGGCGAACAGCCGTTGTATTGGCCCCAACCACGCACTAATCGGTTCGTATTCTCGAAATTGAACGACCAGTCTCGGGGCCGTTGTGGTCCCGGAGTCGGCGTTGACGAGGTGGTTGTCCGGGGAAACAGTGATCGCGACCTCGATCCTCCTCCCGAAACCGCATTCAGGACTAATATTCCAATTAATTGATAATTTGGTCTGCACGTGAGTTCCGAAAAATCAAGGTGGCTGAACCGCCCCGGCCCAAGCCCGCTGACATCAGAAAGGATATATTTAGTAATCCTGAAATGGGTGTTCATGACTGCTGAGAACCTCGATTCGATATTGCGAAGCAACGCGAATCACGTCGAGTACTTCAGGAATAACGATATTCGATGGGAACCCTATGTTTTCGAAAAAGAGTACACCAATTGGATAGAAGAACAACGAGCGATCTGGGAGACCTCCGCGATCGTCGATCAATCATATCACATGGAGGTTCTCGAGATAACAGGGCCAGAAGCGGTTGATTTCCTCGGGAAGGTTGGCGTGAACGACCTCGATAAGTTTCGACACAAATCGGCTCCCCAAGCGGTAAACCTCGTATGTTGTAATCCCGACGGATATGTGATCGGAGACGCCATCGTATTTCACGTCGGAGATGACCAATTCCATTCGTTGGGCGCGCCCTGGACCCACAATTGGCTCAAATACAACAGCATCGAATGTGACTATGAAACAGAGGTTGACCTGTTATACGACCCGTTCGAAGAGGAGGATCCCCCGGATTTCCGGTTTCAAATTCAGGGCCCCTACGCCATGGATGTCGTTGAAGATTCGATCGACGATTCGTTACCGGATATCCCGTTTTTTCAAATGGACACCATTCAGATCGATGGGCTTGAAATCAATGCCCTCAGGCATGGTATGGCCGGTACCCCCGGATTAGAAATTTTCGCCGATTACGAATATCACGACGAGGTCCTTGATAGATTACTCGCTGTTGGAGAATCGTACCAACTTCGTCGGATCGGCTCGAAAGCCTACAAGACCGGGAAAATCGGGTCGGGTTGGTTCAATGCGTCAGTTCCAGCGATATATTCACACGAAGAGTTGGAGCGCTACCGTAAATGGTTGGGTCCCGATTCGGCCGAAGCGCAACTCTCCATCGGCGGGAGCTACGTTTCGGCCGATATTGAAGACTATTACATGACACCGATGGAACGGGGCCAGGGCCAACTAGTCGACTTGGATCATGAGTTCATCGGACGAGATGCACTGGAAGACATGATCGATAACCAGCAGAGGGCACGTGTCACCTTGGTCTGGGATCCGGACGATGTCGTTGACGTATACGCCTCACTATTCAGGGACGGAGAAACGAAAAAATTCATCCCCTTACCTGACACCGCGCACCAATGGTCTGTGGCCCACTATGACCAAATTAACAAAGACGGCGCGGAGATTGGGGTCTCCAAGTATCCCGGGTATCTGTATTATAAGAGGGAGATGTTGTCCTTAGCATCGGTTGACATCGAACACAGTGATCCGGGGACCTCTGTATCCTTTATTTGGGGTGAGGACACCAAAAAATCGAAGGTCGAGCGCCATCAACCGACCGAGATTCGGGCCACTGTGGCGGAGGCGCCCTATGTACGAGGCGGTCGCCGTTAGACGAAACGCGATTCGCCTCGAGATCGGTTGAGGCGGTTTACGGTCTGGAGGAATACAAGGACGATACCCGACGAGTAAGATTGGTTCTGATTCGTGGACCAAGTCATCGGGTAACTCGTCAAACAGGATAGTCCTATTTGGCCAAGAGTTCTAGGATCTGACCCTTCCCTCCAAGGACCATCATCTCATTCACAGACGCTCGCAGAGTGGTCTGATCCCACTAGTCTTCCGACATCACCCTCTCCTCAGCTGACTCCGGGCATCTCAGCAGAGTATCATTCACCAATACTGGTACATGTGGACTGCCTGATGCGAGACGAAATCACTCTTCCCGATGGAATTGGGGCGGCATCCTCCAATGCAGATATGGTGTAATTGATATCCGAAGTCGTGACAAAACGGTGGGGCAGACTGCACCACTGGGTAAGACCGGCCGACCATAACACCAAGAAACCTGTTACCGGGATGGCAGATCCATCAGCCGGCCGGACTTGATGTTCTCCTCGTAGAGCTCCGCCAGTTCCAGGAGCTGCTCGTCGCGTTCGGCTACGATCTCCTGGCTGTCGATCCCGCGCCAATCGTAGATGCCAGTCCCTGTCTTCACCCCAAGTTCGCCGTTCTCGACGTGTTCTGACAGCGTCTTGCTCGGCTCGATGCCACGGTCGAGTTGTTTGATGAGGTACTCGATGACGTCCAACTCGACATCGAGGCCAGCGAAGTCTTGTTGTTTGAAGATTCCCAGGGCGGGCGCCCTGAGTCCGAATCCAGCCTGGACGGCCTTGTCGATATCTTCAGCGGACGCGACCCCTCTGTCGAGAAGCGAGTAGGCTTCGTAGATCATTGCAATCTGGAGGCGGTCGGCGATGAATCCCGGCACGTCCTTCTCTACCACTACGGTGGTCTTCCCTAAGTCTTCCAGTAGATTAGCGACGGCGTCGACATGGACCTGGTCCGTATGGTCCCCTTTGATTACTTCCACGAGCGGGACGATGTAAGGAGGGTTGAACCAGTGTGTGCCGAGAACCCGATCCGGTCTGTCGGTTGTGCTACCCAGCTCGGTAATCGAAAATCCGGACGTGTTGGACGCGATGACGGTCCTCTCGGGCGCCTGCGTATCGATCCTGGCGAGCACCTCGCTCTTGAGATCGATGTCTTCTGGAACGGCCTCAATGACGAGGTGGCTATCCTCGACGGCCGCCGCTAAGCTATCCGCGACCGAGACGTTTTCCATCGTAGCATCGGTGGTGTCATCGGTCGCGTTGGCCTCCTCTGGAAGGTTCTCCAATGTACTTCGTATCCTCGATTCCACCGACTGGCGAACCTCCTCTTCGGCGTCGTAAATGGTTACGTCGAGTCCCGAGCGAGCGAACACCAACGCGATTCCATGGCCCATCGTGCCGGCACCGATTACAGCAATCCTTTGGATCCGTCCGTCGGTCATAATCTACGGTGCCATCAGCGACACCGGAGAACGGTAATACTTTCTACCGACTGCCGGACGGGTACCGCTGGCGATGACCCGAGAGTCCCTCCGGAGCGGATAACTCCGACCCGGAACCTCGGGCTGGTACCCCTTGACGTCCGAGTTAAAACGCGAGTACATCCGCCTTGAGGACCCCTCCCTCTAGGAGGTAACTGGCGAGTCGAATCAACAGCCCTCCCGAGCTATCGACCTCGTGTCCACCTTTAGAAGGACACCTGATCCGCTCCCTTGAGGCCTAAGAACGCTCTGGTCTCGTCAGGCGAGGCGGGCTCCAGGCCGTTAAGTTCGTGGAGTAACTCGACTGCTTTCGCGACCAAGTCAGCATTGCTCTCGGCGAGTTCACCCTGCCGAAGGTACAGGTTGTCTTCCAAGCCGACTCGGAGGTTTCCACCCATGTTCACCGCCTGCATACCAAGTGGGAACTCGTGGCGACCGGCTCCGATGACCGAGAACGAATACTGATCGCCGAACAGTTCTTCCGCGGTCGTTACCAGGTGAGTAAGGTGCTTCGGCTTGGCCTGGATGCCGCCAAGAATACCCATCACGAACTGAATATGGATCGGAAGCTCAAGCAATCCCTGTTCTACCAGGTATTCGGCGATATAAAGATGCCCGATATCATAACACTCCAACTCGGGCATCGTGTTGTGGTCGGCGAAAAGGGGTAGAATCGTCTCCAGGAACTCGAAGGAGTTGTCGTACACGAACCTCCGAGTGAAATTGAGGTACTCCTCCTCCCAATCGTACTCGAACTCGAACCGATCGGCGATCGGGTGCAGCCCATAGTTCATCGAGCCAAGGTTGAAGGACGCCATCTCTGGCGACAACCGCTTGACGACTTCCACCCGTTCCTCATGGTCCATACCGAGACCACCACCAGTTGTCGGCTGTACGATTGCGTCACATCCGTCCTGTATGCGTTCGGCGACCTGTCGGAACAGGGCCTGGTCGGACGACGGCTTGCCCGTTTCAGGATCCCGGACGTGTATGTGGACGATGCTTGCCCCCGCTTCCGCGGCAGCAATCGCCTCATTAGCGATCTCCTCGGGGGTGATAGGTAGGTGTGGTGACATCGACGGGGTGTGGATCGACCCCGTCACCGCACAACTGAGTACGACCTTATCGGGACTCAGCATTGCCCCTCGTTACCAGCGGTACCCCCATATCCCTTCTCCCGGTCAGCGCGGTGTGGTGGTCACCGGCCTCGGCAGGGCCCCTGCACCGATCAGCGGCCGGTGATGCCGGGCTTCAGAAGAACTCATACCTGGCGGAAATCGTCTGCGGAGTCACTCGCCCGTCCCAACAAAGGACGAGGTTGGTGCATTTGGCCAAAAACCGTCAGCGGCATACGGGGGAGCGGCGGTAATCGAATCTAGCGAGATGCTACCGGGCGGGTTTTCTGTATTCGTCGGGGTCTTAACGAATCGGACCTCGCCATGGCGGGTGAACCGACTTCTCACCGGGGCGCGACCCACTGCCACGAGCTATACTAGCTCTTGGAGCAGCTGTAGTGTATCCTCGACCACGATGTCTGCAGCCTCCGGACTGAACGGTGTCGTGTTGACCTCGTAGCCGTCGTGTTCGTAGGCCGCCGCCGTCGGAATGTAGGCCGTCTTCAAATTGGAGTAACCCGAAAAGAGCGTGTGTTCGAACGGCGATCCGTCTTTGATTCTCATACCGATTTGTACGAACGGCTCGCCGGGAATCGCCACGAGGGCGATTTCGTCGCTGATCGCGAAGACCTGGAGCTCGAAATCAGTGTGGGTCTGGCCGCTGTAGCGCTCGGCGTAGCGTAAGCGGATTCCGGTCCGCTTGCTCTCCATCGTCTTGTGTCGGATCGCCTCATCAGCCGCCCCGCTTGAGCGGAGCTCTGCGAGTTGGTTCCTGTACTCATCGTATTCGGCTTGGAGCTCCTCCACTGGCCGAAACTCCTTGAGCGGGAGATTGAGGGAGTGTGTTACGCTTCGAAGCGGCCCGTCGGGCTCGTCGTCGTATTCGTAATCGTAGACGGCCAGCGGCGCGCCGGACTCGATCGTATCGACGTACCGTT
>CAZKGF010000080.1:0-8239 GCA_964552115.1 uncultured Halobacteriales archaeon | reverse complement strand
TTACAAGGATGTCCTACAGGACCCCGAGGGACAGGTCACCCATATCTGCGACTTCCTCGGCCTCCCCTTCGAAGAGGAGTTGCTATACTTCTACCAGACCGAGGACGCCAAGGCTGCCTCCGAAAGCTCCGAACTTCTAGAGAACCTCCAGATGCCGATCAAGCGCGACAACTACGATAAGTACAAAGAGCGGCTGCCGGATGACGAAGTGAAACTCACCGAATCCATCGTCGGGGAGACGATGGAGGCGTTCGACTATGACCGCGAGTACTCGCCCACCGACCTCGAGAACTTCGAGCTATCGGACGAGGAGGTCTACCGCAAGTTGGACCGGAAACTCGCCCGAAAAGCCCGGATGGACCACTGGCGGTCGACGCCAAGAGAGCAGGTGCGCCGCTGGCTCACCACCTCGTTTACGGCCTACATGTACCTCCGCTACGGTGTCCTCGCCTGAGAGATTTCATTGAACATCGCCCGGTAGCGGTCGACCGTCGCCTCGAAGCGGTACTCCTCCTCGACCAGGGTCCTCGCGGCGTCGCTGATCTCGGGGAGGTCGTCACGATCGAGGATGGTCTCGATCCGGGCGGTCACCGCCTCGGGATCCGTCGAGCGCATCGTGAATCCCGTCTCGCCGTCGATAACGACGTCGGGAACGCCAGAGACAGGCCTCGCGTAGACAGGCGTCCCACAGGCGAACGCTTCGAGGATCGTCGTCGGGAGGCCCTCCGTAGGCGCCGAAGGCATCACGAGCAGGCGAAGTCGATTGAGCTGCTCGGAAACCTCGTCGTGGTCCACCCATCCGGTAAATTCTACACGTCCGGCCTCGGTCGCGTCGGCGAGCCGGGCCTCCATCCGCTCCCGGTGAGCTCCGTCGCCGACGAAGAGGAAACCGAGTCCCTGCGGCAACGCAGCTGCCACTTCGATCAATGTCCCGACACCCTTCTCCACGTCGAGGCGGCCGACGTATCCCACTAAGGGCTTGCGGGCCTCGAACGGTACCGTCGAGGTGAACCGGTCGGCATCGACGTGGCGTGCCCCCCGTGTGTGGAGTTTCTCCCCGTAGCGTCGCAGTCCGAGTTCGTCGGCCATCGCCGGCGTATAGGTGATAATCGCGGAGGCTGCCTGGTACGAGACCAACTCGAGGAGGCGGACGACAGCGGCGAGGGCTACCGCGACGGAATCGGGCAACGTTTCGGACCACCGCAGCCGGAGGGTGAGCGGGACGTCGCCTCGAGGCTCGATGACGACGGTCTTCCCGAGCAGCCTCGCGAAGAGTACTGGGAGGACGTACGCCGTAACGCCGAAAAACAGCATCACCTTCTCTTCACGCACGAGGATCGCCCGGCAGAGTCGGTACTGGAGCCTGAGGAACCGGATGGCCATCGTCGACGCAAGATAGCCCCGGCCACCACCACCGATGTCGACGACTTCGTGGGATTCCCGGAGGGCAGCGTCAGTCGTAAGATTGGAGGCGATCAAGGCGACCGGGGTGATTTCGGCCAGGATGTCCAACAGTTCGTGTGTCGCGTTGTGGTTCGTCGGCTTGGCACGGAGACTGATCACGCAGGCGCCGCCGACATCGGGGTCTGTCGTGGCGCCCCCGTCCCCCATGGTCAGAGGTACCCGAGATCTTCCAGATGGCTTCGCGTCTCCGAGTCCACGGTTTCGGCAGTGGCGTATCGCTGCTCGTCGTCACCGATCATGTCGACGATCCGGTCAAACATCTCCCGGGCGATGTCCTGTTCCTCGTCGATCAGGTTCCGATACTCCGCTGGATCCTTCGCAATATGATAGAGTTCTGTCGGTCGAAGGTCGCCATTAGCCGTACAGATGAGCTTCCACTCGTTCGAGCGGAGGGCGACTAGGGAGTCGATCTCGTTCCAGCCGAAATCGTAGCGCTCGTTCATCCGGTGGGTGAGCTTGTTCTCGGAGGTCAACTGGCCGTGGTAGGTCTCTGAATAGGCGAACTCGGGGCGGAAGCCGTCGAGCAGTGAGCGGCCGTCGATGGACTTTGGTGACTCGATATCGAGTGCGTCGAGCAATGTGGGGGCGATATCGATGGTCCGGACCTGTTCGTGTACGGTATCGCGCTCGAACGGAGGGCCGTCAAGGATCAGCGGCACACGTAACAGCTCGTCGTAGAGCTCGACGCCGCGGAACTGGGAGCCGACCCGGTTGCCATCGCTGTCGTACACCCACGGGTACCCGTGCTCGCCAGGCATCTTCGAGCCGTGGTCGCCGGTAAGTACCGAAACGTCGATGTCGATGAGGTCGTGGAGGAGTTCGAGCTGTCTGGCGATGAAGTCCGCCTCCTCTCGGTATCGGCGCTCCTGCCGGCCCAGGTACTGTTCGACGTTCTCGTAAACGTGGTCTTCATCGAAGTCTGGGGCGTCGCGGCCGCCGAACTCCGAACGGAGCGTCAGATGGAGGTCGAAGAAGTGGAGGAAGACGAAGTTCTTCTCGCCCGCGTGGTCGTCGAGCCAGTTCAAGGCACGGGTGACGAGCCGGTTCGCTGGGCCGAACTCCTGACGGCCCTCGAAGCGGTCCTCGACGTCGGCGTGATGCTCCCAGTGGTCGAAACTCTCCGGTAGATTTCCAGTGGGGAGCGGATAGCCGCCGGTGAATCCTGCCGTATTGTACCCGGCAGCCGAGAGCAGTTCCGGAAGCGTCGTGGCTTCAGTGTGGTAATCGATTAGCCACCGGACGCCGTGGTTGTAGGGGTGGAGACCCGAAAGCATCGAGATGTGGGACGGGCTCGTGAACGGGGCCTGAGTGATGCACGTGTCATAATAGACGCCGGTCGCTTTCTTGCGTTCGAAAAACCGGTGGGTGAACGCGTCCGGTCTGGCGCAATCGACTGACGCGAGTAAAACATTCATGGTGGAGACGGTATCGTGGCGCCGATATAAGGGTGGCGCGTCACTATTTGCTGTCGGTCTCCGCTCGATAAGCGGGAAAGTAACTGGCATCATCGACGACCCCAGCCGCTTCGATGAGGTCATCATAAACCTCGGGGAGGTAGACGCGCTCGGCCGCGTGGAACTCTCCCCTACCCGATTGTGAGAACCCTCGTTTGAACTTGAACACGCCCGGCCGACCGCCCTGGAAGTCGAAAAGCGTCCGACCGGTCTCACGCATGTGCATGAGTGCGCGGTAACAGAGGAGATTATTCACCCGTAAATCCCAGTAATCAGGATTCGATGCCCGTAGGTAGTCGTGGGCGACTTCCTCGTCGTGGACGAGCATCGAGCCTCCGACCACCTCACCGTCGTATCGACTCACGACGAGCGATACGAGAGTTGGCCGACTAAGCAGGTCGGAGAACACGTCGTAGGTAAACCGGTATCGTTCGCTCGCCCCCTTTGCTTCCATCGCGTTCTGATAGATGCTATGGAACGCCCGGTAATCATCGGGGTCGGTGGTTTGCTCAACGACAAGGTCGGTGTCTTGGGCCTGGCGGATCGCGTTGCGATTCCGCTTCTCGAAATCGTCCCATATCGCCGACTTTGACTGGGTGAGGTCGACCCGTACGGTCTCTAAAACCGACGTTGGATCTAAACAGTCAAACTTGGCTTCGTTTTGGAGGTTGGGGTCAAACCGTATGAACTCCGAAACGATGCCGCGTGACCTGCTGTATCGATCAATGGCTTCGAGGAATCGCGCTGATAAGTCCGGGTCCGGGTTTGCGCCACCGATCAGCGGACCGCCGTAATACCACGACGAGATAGCATCGTATTGGCCCTTCGCGTCTACTGTCACAGAATCCCCAAAAGGGAGTTCAGTCAGTGGGCGAACGATGTGTGGATAGTAGACGAAATCATTCCCGTCCTCGAATACGACTAACTCTGGTTCCGCGCCTGGACCTTCCAGCTCGCGGGAGATCGTCGTGATATACTCCGGACTGTGGTACGGTCCGGTGTCCTGCAGCCGCTCAAAATAGGAACGCCAAGCATCGAGTTCATCAGCAGAGTAAACCTCTAAAGACATAGCTACATATACTGATACTCGGAGTTCCGGTATCGGTCGGCTCCGTAATCCGTAACATCCTCTCGCTGCATCCACTCTATGATTTCTTCAACGCCATCGGGGATGTCACGTTCCGCCTCCCATCCTAAGATGTGGTTGATTTTATCGAAGCTGACGCGGTAGGTCCGCTCGTCCTCCTTGTGCTCGACGAATCGAACCGATGCCTCGGGAACCTGTTCTCCAACCAATCGACCCACCTCCTTGATTTGGTAGTTGAGATCATTGTCACCGACGTTGAAAATCTGATGGTCCACCGCCTCCTCGGGTGCCTCCAACACGTCGACAAACGCTCGGGCCGCGTCCTCGACGTGGAGTAACGGCCGGAACTGCTCCCCGCCGTATACGGGGATGTCGTCCTCTAACAACGCTTTGGCGGTCAACAGGTTCACCACGAGATCGAAGCGCATCCGGCGCGACCACCCGAAGAGAGTGCCAAGCCGAAGGATCGTCGGCGTCACGTCGTTGACAGCGGCGAAATCATCGTGTGTATCGTGAAGGATGATCTCCTCGGAGTCGATCTTGGATTCGGCGTAGAGGGAGAGGGGGTTCAGATACGACCCCTCGTTAAGTTCCATGAGCTGACTCGCCCCATAGGCGGAACAGGTTGAGGCGAACACCAGTCTCTCGATGTTATGTAACTTGCACACCTCGACGAGGGCCTTCGTTGCCTCCACGTTGACCGATTGGGTCGCTTGTTCGTTCACATCGCAGGCCGGGTCACCGACGATACCGGCAAGGTGGATCACCGCGTCCATATCTTCCACTGCGTAGGAGAGATCCTCTATGTGTCTGATGTCGCCCTCCCTGACTTCGAGGCGGTCGTTTGCACGCAACGGATCCAAGGCCCCGTCCCCGAAGAGAAACGAGTCGAGGACGCGAACGTCGTGCCCTCTACCCAACGCACGCTCAGCCACGTAGTTTCCAATGTAGCCGGCACCACCCGTAACGAGGACCTTCATTTACTCAGGTTTCGAGTAACTATTGGCATAAACCTTCTCATCCTGCCCTCAATGACGATATCCCAATCAGCCAGTGGACTCCACGAACGCACGCACGGTGTCGATAACGAACTCGACATCGTCGTCCTCGAGCCCCGGATGATTCGGCAAACCGATCGTGTTTCCCGCCACAGCCTCGACGTTCGGGAGGTCTAGGTCGTAGTCGTGCTCCCCGCCGTTGATACTCCACGGGAAGTCCGAATTGAATCCGCGATGCTCCAGAAAGACCGGTTGGTTATAGAGGGGGTCAACATAGCGATGCCGTGTCTCCACGCCCTGCTGGTCGAGGGCACGCCAAACCTCCTTGCCAGTCAATCCGATCACCTTTGGATCGACTTCAAAGGGTGCCCAGAAGTAGGCATGGTCGACGTACTCACGCACCGTCGCCGGCGTGAGCCAATCCAGATCGTCGAGCTCCTCGAAGAGCCGTTCGGATATCTCCCTCCGACGCTCATTGAATTCGGGTAACCGATCCACTTGGGCGACGCCCAGTGCCGCCTGCAGTTCGGACATCCGGTAGTTATATCCGAGCGCAACGTGCCGGTCACGGCCCTCCATACCGTGGTTTCGGAGGAGTTTGATTCGCTCTGCCAACGCTTCGTCGTCGGTCGTCACGATTCCGCCTTCACCAGTCGTGATGTTCTTAGTGGCATAAAAGGAGAAACAGCCGACGTCGCCGATGGAACCAACCGACTGCCCCTTGTATCGTGCTCCGTGGGCCTGGGCGGCATCCTCAATAATCGCGAGGTCGTGTGCCTCCGCGAACGACATGATCTCGTCCATCTCGGCCGGATGCCCGTACAAGTGGACAGGCATGATTGCCTCTGTTCGATCAGATACACAACGTGCCAGATCGGTGTGGTCAAGCGTGTAGGTGTCCGGGTCGATATCTACGAAGACGGGCACACCGGCCTGGTGGACCACAGCGGTTCCAGATGAGCCGAAGGAGAGTGCGGGGACGATGACCTCATCACCAGGCTGTAATCCAATGCTGTTTAACGCCAGTTGGAGCGCGGTCGTTCCGTTCGAAACCGCCACTGCGTGATCTACGCCGACGAACTCTGCCCACTTCTCCTCGAATGCCTCGACCATCGGCCCCTGGAGGAAGCGCCCCGAATCCAGCACGGCCGCAACGTTCTCGTGTTCGGACTCCCCGATAATCGGCTCGGCGACGCTAACGTGCCGGTCTGCCATACACCCACTGTCCCCGCGGTGGTTATGAAGCCGTTGGTGGCCACTACCGCCACCAAAGGAGAGCATACAGAAATCCGAGGCCCGTCACAAACAGTAACAAAAAGAGCGTGAGCAACTGCTTGACTTTCGTCCCGCTCGGATGCGTCACGAGTTGCTTGACTCGGCCCGGGACGTAGGCAAAGAGCAAACGTCGAAGTTGCTTCGATTCCTGACCGGCCGAGTCTGGAACCAGTTTCGCCATCGCCCGCTTCGAGTACCCTTGCCAGAAGGCCCGCCGGAGGAGCCAACCCAACTCAGTCCGGTAGTCATAGATTTTGTGCCTGACAATGGCGTCGGGGGTGTAGATCACACCGTTCCCGTATATTCGCCGCATTCTGGCGCAAAATTCCGTCTCTCGTCCCTGGATTTGGCTCGAATCGATCCCCCCCTGTTTGAGCCCGCCAAGTCGCAGAAACATTTCGCGGTCGAAGCCCAAATTTGCCCCGAACGTATTCCTGACCTCCCGTTCTTCATCGGCAAATCCTTTGTAAGTGACCCCGATGAGAAAGTAGAACTCCTCTGGGATGTACTCGGCTTTCCCCGAAATCCAGAGAGGTTCGACCCGTCCCCCTACCGCAATCGCATCATTCCGCTCGTAGGCGTCCACGAGCGTCGCGATCCAGTCGACTTCCGGCACGGCATCGTCGTCCGTAAAGACGACCAAATCACCAGACCCCTGAACTGCGCCCATGTTCCCACGACTCATCGGCCCAGCATCAGGAGCACTCCCATAGATGACGACCTCGTCCATCCCTCCGTAGTCGTCCTGAACTCGTTCGAGCAGTTCATCATTCCCATCGACGACGGCGACAACCTCGACGTCCTCGTACGTTTGTCCGAGAACAGCGTCAATGCACTCACGGAAGTCATCATAGCGCTCCATCGAATACGTCGGGACAACGACGGAAACCCGCATTGGGCCAAATTCGAAGTCGGCTGTGGTAGGCGTTGCGCTTCAGACTGTGGCTAACCGCAGACTAGGGGCTTTACGTTCAAGGCGGGTTCACCTCCGTCTATGTCTACTGGATCCCGCGATCCATTCCAACCATTTGACCTCACGGAATACGAGATGAAGGCTCTACGGGAGCTCCTCTCGATCGGGCGAACTACCGCCCCCAATCTATCTGAGGCCACAGGTGTCCCTAAGGCTCGAATCTATGGCGTTCTCGAATCCCTCGCGGAAGCGGGGTACATCAAAGTCATCCCCGGTCGCCCGAAGGAATACCAACCCAAATCTCCTAAAGAGATCGTCGACCGGACCATCGAGAACCGCCGCCAACACTTTGAATCGCAGAGAGAGCAACTCGAATCGATTCGCGAGGGGTTCATAGATGAGTTTCAACCACTCTACGAGCAAGCAACCGAAGACATCTCGCCGACTGAAGAGTTGTTCTATGTGGTCGACGTTGGAGAGCCCAGCGAGCGGGAAACTCGGGCGCTATACCAAGAGGCCGACCGTGAGATATTCGTCATTACGAAAGGCTTCGAATACTTCGATCGTGTCGAATCGGCACTTCGAGACGCGCTGAACCGAGGGATCGACGTCCGGGTTCTGTTCCTCGATCCCAACCTACTCAACGAAGAGAACGCCGGAATACAAGCCGACATCGTGGAGCGGCTCAAACTGACGAGCCCAGAAGTCGAAATGTCGTTCAGTAATGGCCCGCTTCCGTGGCGGGGGACCTTCATCGACCCAACAATGGAATATGATGCTGGTAAAGCCATCATTCTCGTCGGCGAACGGGACACTCCCCTTCGGCTTCGTAAGGCTGCTATCACCGAGAACGGATCATTCGTTGCCGGGCTCAAGCGTTTTTTCGACCTCGTATGGGAGTACGATAGTTCATCAATCGAGTAATCCTCGGGCGGACTGAGTTCCGGACCGCCGGGGATATTTGAGCGTCTATCGGAGCGAAATTCTGTAGCTTTCGGGCTTTCGACATCCTTAAACGGGTTTCGCCGGATGTCCATTCAATGTCCGA
>CAZKGF010000079.1:0-8373 GCA_964552115.1 uncultured Halobacteriales archaeon | reverse complement strand
GCACCCGGGGTCATTGCTATGGGATTAATGAGCAAGATCCTCGGAGATACGGCCGGTAGCCGGAAAACCGAGGACTACGTGGAGCTCGACGCAGACGGCATGGAGGCCGATACCGAACACGCATCGATGCAGGTCCGAATCGCAAACATCAGCGACAAACAGGACGTCATCGACATCAAGGACGCCGTCTACGATGGTGACGTCGTCATCGCTGATATTACCCGGCACACCACCCAGGACCGGACGATGGAGCACATCACTGATGAACTCAAACAGGTCGCTCGGGAGGTCGGTGGCGACATCGTCCAAAAAGACGACGATCAACTCATCATTACCCCGTCGGACGTCGCCATTAGTCGAGAACGTCTGGGCCGTTGAACTTCACTAGTTCAGCGAAGCGGTGCCCCGACCAGCACGAGTGAGGCGGGGACATCCCCCCGATTGTGTAACTGTCGAGTCTCCTCGGGATCGAGTCTGATGGCTTCCTCAGGACCGAGCCTGACCGTTTCGTCATCCAATTCGACGTCTACTGTCCCGTCGACCACGTAGTACACCTCCTCTTGGCCGGATCCAGTCTCATCATGTGTCTTTCCCGACGCGTCCGGCGGCAATTCGAGAACGGTTATCCCGAGATGCTGAGTGTCGAGTTCGCCTTTCAGAAACCACATTCCGCCCCTGTCATCCGGTAGGACCGACTCCGCGTCAGTCTTGGTAGCCGTGTCGTATCCCATACTCGCCGCCAGGCCCGCCAGGATGATGAAACTCCGGTCTCCCTGGTCGCCGAGCGCAGTCCGTCAGACCTCTTCGGGAACGTCGGCGTCGTCCTCGACCGAGCGTTTCATGGACTCCCGTCGGGACTTTGCGTCTCGTCCGGTCGATTCGAGTAAAAATTCGTTCTTTGCCGAGACAGCATCCTCTGCGGCGTCGACGTGGCCTTCGGCGATAACTTCCTCCGCGGGCCGTTCCGTGATATCTAGGGCCAGCCTGTTCTTCTTGCCGCTGTACTCTACTGTTCCGCCAACGACCCGCTCAAAGACTGGATTCTTCGGGTCTTCAACGACGTGCAGATCACTGCCCTTGTAATCGACAGTATCCGTTATCGGCCCAAACGTCTCTTCGATGTAGGTCTCCATATCCTCGATGCGATCTTCGAGGTGTTCCCCCCGGCGCATCTTGTACTCCCGCATGATGGGGGATTACAGAGATGGCGTTTTACGTGTTTCGAGCCCACGTTCACTCGGGTGTGGCTTGGTGGTCCAACGAACCCCGGTGACAGTCCGGGCAGAAATCTCCTTCGCGAAGCGATGACGATTCGACCGGGGTCGAAAACCCACACTCGGGACAGTAGAACTCGCCCTCCGGAACGGTTAGCGCAGATCCAGTACCATCGATCCGAGAAACCTCGCTGGCGTCACGCTCGGCCGGCGACGGCGTAGACTCACTAACCCAATCCGGTTCGTCTCCCTCGCTTTCCTCGGGCCACTGGCCAGGATCACGCTCCTCGGACGTGGGTTCAGTCTCCGCATCCTCATCGAGAATGACGCCATCGTCAGTTTCGGCGTCCGTCGTCTCTGTGTCGGAAGCTGTCTCCCGATTTACCTGGGCAACCGAATCAGCCGGATGTTGGCTCTCGGCGTCGGGGATCGGGTCAGCCGTGGGTTGTTCGGTGTCGACACCGTCAGGAGTTGGCTCAGTCTCGGCCGCCGCTTCGGAGGTATTGGGTTGCTCGGACGCTCGCGCGTCCGGTGTTTCCAGGGTAGTTACCTCCGTGTTCTCGGAGACCGTTCGGCTCTCCCCACACCGACGGCATACTGCCACCTCTCGAATCGTGGTCACCACCTCGCTCCCCTCCTCGGCCCGCTCCCGTTTGACATCGGGCTCGCCAAAGTCGTGGCCGAACAGCGAGCACTTGAAACTCATTGGCAGTACCTCACCTCCTCCGAACCATAAGCGTACTGCCTGTCATGGACCGAAACGGTAATACCCACCCCGATGTAGCCAGGTCCATGGGTGTGGACCGGGAGTTTAGCGACCGAGACGATGTCGAGGTCGAGGTCCTGGAGGCCCTTGCGGACCGACAGGAGGAAGGAATGACCGTTTTCGAACTCCGGACTCGAGTCGAAGTCGACATCGACAGCCTCGAAGGAGCGCTCGGCGAGTTGAAACGTGACGACCTGATCGAGGTCAACGCTGACGGGAATCGAACGGTTATCATTCCCGACGAGAGCGTCGTGACCCAAGAGACCGACGAGACAGAACGTGGCCTGTTCGACGAACTACGCCGTCGGTTGCCGTTCTGACCAGTGGTTAAGCGAGGCTTGCCACAACCAGATCATCCTCAGTGCGGACGTACCTGATTCGATCACCGCGTTCTACGTCGAAGACACGAATCGACACGACGAGGCGCCCAGTTGATGTGGAGGCCCGGCACAGTGGCCCCCGGCTCGTTACCACGACGTAGGGTGGGCCGGCCACTGGGGTGGCGACCGGGGTCAGACCGGCGGCCTCCAGCGCCCCACGGAGGACAGGTACCAATCGATCGAGAAGGCCCCGGTCACGCAACGTAGCCTCCAACACCGTGGCCACGCGCCGCCCATCCCGAAACGGGCCTGCTTTGGTGGCCACCGCGTCGGCACACGCACCAACCTGCTCGATGAGAGCAGCGTGTTCACTCCGCACATACGCCGCCGCAGCCGTGGCCGGATCGTCGTTCACGCCGTCGAATCCGCCTCCACTGTCGCCGCGCAGTTGTTCGGCCCGAGCTCGAGTTCGAAGGCCGTCTCGGCGTCGGCGCGTTCCCGTCCGAGATTGATCTCCACGATCCGCTCGAAATTTGCCGGCCGCGGCGGCAGTGCTGACACTACTCGCTCGACAAGATCGTCTCGATCTAGTTCGAACACGGGCAAGCGCTCTCGAAGCGTTCCCAGCGGAGCCGCGACCGTCCCGTCTGGTCCCACGTCACCGTGTTCGTCGTAATGACCCGGGGCGATTGTGACCTCGCTTGAAACGGCTCCGAGCCGGTCAGTGATGGTTTCGTACAGCGTGGCTGCGAGATCGGGTGCCCCCTTACTCCCAGTCTCCAGGTCGGGCCGAGCGATGCCGTGGAGGAACAGCGAATCTCCCGTGAGTAACACGTCTGCCACCCGGAATCCGGTCATTGCATGCGTATGTCCCGGAAGATCGACGCTGGCTACCTTCGTCTCGCCCAGGCTCAGTCCGTTCTCGGGAAATGCCTCGACCGAGCCGGTCACGCCCCGCTCAATCGACCCGGCCGGCATGTACGCGGTCGCACCGGTCGTGGCCGACAGCTCACGGAGCCCGCTCACGTGGTCGGCGTGCACGTGCGTGTCGACAACGGCCTGAATCTCAGTGCCAAGCTCGTCGGCGTCGGCCGCGTATCTATCGACGAACGCCCGGAGTGGGTCGACGACGATAGCGTCGTTTTCGTCTGCGATCATGTACCCGAGACAGCCACTCGAAGGGCGGCGATACTGGAGAATCGTCGGTTCAGACCGAAGGCGAGCGCTGCGATAGACGCGGGCCCAGGCGACCATACCACCCTCGAGGTTTTTGGCGTCGTACCCGTGCTCCTCCAGTAGGCCCGCGACGAAGTCACTCGCCTCGCCCCGCGCACAAACCACGACGATCGGCCCGTCGCCGTCGATCTGATCCGCCAACTCATCGACCGCGTCGGTGACCGATGCCTGGAGGAACCGTCGATAGGGTATATTGGTCCTGTTGACATGCGGCCCATCGATTCGCCAGTCCTCGATCTCGTCGCGATCGCGGACATCCAAGAGACGGAGGGGGTCGCCAGCTTCGAGGCGGTCGGTCAAATCGGCTGGAGTCAGGGCCTCGGTGGCGACAGGGGGCGCCGGATAGTCGCCACTCGACTCGAATTCGCTCATTGGCCATTCTGTACGAGACGGACGTTCATAAAGCGGGCGTCCATCGGGCGGTCTTAAGGGCGACGTCCCCGAACCCGTCCACATGGATGCGACCGACGTACGCGAACGCGTCGAGTCGGCAATGGACACGGAATTGACCCGACTCGGGTCGGACAAAGTACTGTTGGCGGCGACGAGTGCGAATCTCGCGACAGGCCCAGTCCTTGCCGCGCTAGACTCCGCGCTCAACAGGCATCATGCGGCTCTCACCACCTGGGCGGCTACCGAACCCCAACAAGACATTGGCGATGCTTTCGACGAGGCCGCCCAGACAGTCGCATCCGCACGGGTAACGCTCGGGGCCGAAGAGTCCGCGGAACAGACTGTCGTCGACCTGGTACAGTTTGGCGACCCGACAGACGATTTCGAGCGCGTTGGCGCGGGGCTGCTCGCTGGGCCACTGATCGTCGATCGCGTGTGCCTCCAGGCGGTCAGCTTCTTCGTCAACGAGGCCGATCGAGAACACGCGGACCGCTGTCGGTCGGTTCGCGAGCAGCTTGGGGCGGTCGTCGAAACGGAACTACCCGCTGCCACCGACGCCTGCCAAGAACGCTCGGAGTGGGAGGCAATCGAAACCGGGGCGATCGCTGCCATCGAGGCGAGTTACACCGTCTACGCCGACACGCTCGGCCAAATGGGATTGGACCCGAAACCCGTCTGTTAGCTCTCTCCCGACTCCGGAACCGCACACCGCCCCTCGTATTGAACGTCAGAGACGGTCTCGATCGCCTGTGTCGGTCCACACACGGGACAGTCGGGGTCGGGAGAAATCGGCACCGTCTCGGACTGAACGTCACGCGCATCGTACACGAGCAAGGACCCATGGAGTGAGTCACCAACCTCGAGCAGGAGTTTACACGCTTCTGTGGCCTGGATCGCGCCAATCGTTCCTGGCAGAATTCCGAGCACGCCGGCCGTTGCGCAGTCAGGAACTGCACCGTCGGGCGGCGCCTCCGGGAACAGACATCGGTAACACGGTTGCCCACCCATGATGGTCGTTGCTTGGCCTTCGAACCGATACACTGCACCGTGAACGAGGGGCGTTTCAGCGAGGTGGCAGGCGTCATTGAGGAGAAATCGGGTCGGAAAGTTATCAGAGGCGTCCACGACGATATCGTACTCGTCGACCAAACGCGGCGCATCATCTCTCGTCACCCGGAGTTCGTGTCGGTCGACGGTGACATCGGGGTTCAGGGCCGCAACGGATTCGGCGGCGCTATCGACTTTGGAACGCCCCACATCCTCAGTCGTGTGGATTACCTGTCGCTGGAGGTTGCTCAACTCGACGACATCGTCGTCCGCGATGCCCAACCGGCCGACCCCGGCAGCTGCCAGGTACTGGATAACTGGTGAACCGAGGCCACCCGCACCGACAACGAGGACCGCCCCGTCGGTCAGCGCAGCTTGGCCTGCCGGGCCCACATCATCCATAATGACGTGGCGAGAATATCGCTCCAACTGCGTCGGCGAGAGGTCCGGGGATGTCATACCCGGTGAGTACCACGGCCAACGGGATAAGCGCCTCGCGCCCCAGTGTGACTACAGATCATACAAGGCGCCGAATTTCTCCGTTACGTAATCGAGGAAATACGACGCCGTGAACCCCTCTCCAGTCGCCTGCTGGACGAGTTCGTCCGTCGTGTACCGACAGCCGTGCGTGTGGATCTCCTCAGTTAACCACTCGCGGAGCGGGCCGAATTCGCCGTTCCGAACCTGCTCGTCCAGCGGTAGCTCCGACTCGATTGTGGCCGCGAGTTGGGCGGCAAAGACGCTTCCGAGCGTGTACGTCGGGAAGTATCCAAAACTGCCATGAGTCCAATGGATGTCCTGAAGTGCGCCATCAGCGTCGGACTCCGGCCGAACGCCTAGGTAGTCTTCCATTTTTTCGTTCCACACGCCGGGGACTTCCTCGACATCCAAGTCGCCTCGGATGAGATCGCGCTCGATTTCGAATCGGAGAACGATGTGCATGTGGTAGGTTAGTTCGTCGGCTTCGACCCTGATCGTGTTGTCCGGCTTGACCCGGTTTGCGGCCTCGTACAGAGCCCGGGGCGACGTGTCGACACTGAGGTGGTCCTCGACGCGTGGGGCGAAGTGCTCCCAGAACGCCCGCGATCGTGCAACGTGGTTCTCCCACAATCTTGACTGGGACTCGTGGATCGTCAGGTCACGAGACTGGCCCAACGGAGTGCCGTAGTGTTCGTCCGGGAGACCGAGTGTGTACTGTGCGTGGCCGAATTCGTGGATCGTCGAGGAAAGCGCGTCGAGGGGGTCTTCGGGGTCGAACCGGGTCGTGACGCGGGCGTCGAACTGGGTCCCTGTAGAGAACGGGTGGGGCGCCGTATCCAGCCGCCCCCGATCCCAGTCGTATCCCAAATCGTCGAGAGCCGCCCGGACCAGGGACAGTTGATCAGCTTCGTCGTAAGTTTCCGTGAATGGGGTGGCGAGTTCCACACCGCTATCGGCGATATCTGCAATAACGGGCGGCAGTTCCTCGGCCAACTCCTCGAGAACTGACTCGGCAGTCTCGATTCCCAGGTACGGTTCGTGGTCTTCGAACAACACTTCGTATGGATCGCGGTCCGGATCGATCTCGGCGGCGTATTCGCGTCGCAGATCGATCAGTTCACGGAGCGTCTCGGTGAAGTGGTCGAAATCAGCTGCCTCTTTGGCCTCCTTCCAGACAGGTAACGCGTTCGATGTCGCTTCGGAAATGCGCTCAACCAGATCGGATGGAACCTGCCGGGCCCGATCGTGGTCCCGTCTGACCTCGCGCACCACAGCTGTCTCCGCCGGAGGCAATGATTGCTCCTCGAGGTCGTCAAGCCAGTCGGCGAGGTCGTCTGCCACCAACAGGTCGTGATGCACTGTCGAAAGGGCCGAGTTCTGCTTGGCTCGTGCCGGCGTCCCGTCTTCTGGCATCATCACTTCTTGATCCCAGCGGAGGACACCACCGGCGTCGCCGAGGTAATTATACCGGCGGACGTGATCGCGAAATGCCGGATACGGGGCGGGCACGTCGGAATCCGTCGAGTCGGGTGCGGAGTCTGATTCGCTGGCCATGTGCACCCTTGACCAAGCCAGTGAAAAAGGTGTGCTGATCGTCGTTGATGATTGATGGGTTCAGTCTTCCTCGAACAAACCAGACACATCCGTTTCTTTACCACGTCGGCGATCGACGTGGGCACTCAGTCGCTCGTGAACGATCGGACGATCTGCCGGTTGGCGGACGAAATCAAACAGAAGGGTAACGAACGGACTCGACACAGCATTGGCCGCCTCGTCCCCTATTGCGTACTCGTTCGCGGACGCGATCATCTCCTCGTCGTAGCCATCGGCCTCTGCCAGAACCGCGGCGACGACGCCTGTAGCCGCGAGATCAAGGTCGGCAAACGTGATCGCCACGCCGTCGTGCTGGAGATCCGGTGGCCTGCGGCGTTCGATATATTCGGGATCCCGACCGAGTTCGATCAGATATGACACGACCGTGTCGACATTGACGCCGACATCGGCCGGTTCGACCCTAGAGAGATATTCCCGAGCGCTCTCGGCCAGACCGGTCGCCCCGGACCAGTTTCGGTTCGAAGCATGATGGATTGCGGCGGTAAACTGAATCAGCCCGTGAAGCAGGCGTTCGTTCGTGGTCCCCGATTCGAGATCGAGCCAGTGTTCCTCCCAAGCATCGTGAGCAGCGTGAAAGTGGCCTTCGTTGTAGATGGCTATCCCGGCTCGGAGGTTAGCACGCATCGGTACCGTTGTGGGCTGGCACACCCCTAAACGGCTCGATCGAAATTACGTCCAATAGTCAACCGTATCACGTCGACGTCGGGTGGGCCCGGGCGGCAGTCCACCCGGATTGGTCGATTGGGTACTTTCTGGCCCACGGGTGGGTGGCGAACCCTCGGTTTTAACCCACCCCGTCCTCTCCGCACGCCCATGAGTTACGAACACACACCAGTGACAGTCGATGGACAGGTAGCAGTGTTGATTGGCGGAACCAGCGGTATCGGTTTGGACCTCGCTCGTGGCTTTGCGGCCGACGGTGCCGACGTCGTGGCGTCGAGTCGCCGTGAATCAGCGGTCGCCGACGCGGCCGAAGAGATCCGTGCACAGGGTGCGGACACGATCGAACGAACGTGTGACGTGACCGACGATGCCACCCTCGAGACCTTACGAGACGACACGCTGGCCGAACTCGGATCGGTCGACACCTTGGTCCTTCTCGCCGGTGTCATCGACCGTCGCCAAATCGACGAGGTCACTCAAGACGCCTGGGAGGACGTCCTAGATGTCCACCTCGATGGTGTCCGACGAGCGATCCAGACCTTCGCACCCGAAATGGACGATGGAAATATTATCACGATATCGTCCATGACAGCCCAAATTGGAATTCCGAATCTGGCAGCATATACGGCGGCGAAGGCCG
>CAZKGF010000078.1:4065-8417 GCA_964552115.1 uncultured Halobacteriales archaeon | reverse complement strand
TACCCTCAAGGAGCGAACGGCGTCAGCCGTGAGCGAGTAGGGGAGGGTAGTTCACCAATTCCGTCGGTACGCCGGTCACTAGAATTATAGTCAGATATCCGTCACTCTCCCAAATTGGCTCGCATGTCCCTGCGTGAGACATAGTCGATCAATCCGTCCTCGGTAAGGCGGCCGCGCCACCCACGAAGAGAAGCGCTGCTGCGACCGAGAGTACACCCAGGTATACTATCGCGGAAGCGGAAATGCCCAGACCGATCGTGGCACCCATTTCACCGACACTAGTGAGTTCTCGCACACCCCTGGCAAAGTATGTGAGTGGAGAGAGTTCCGTTGGAAGCCACCACGGTAGCATGGTGCGTGGCACGAACGTTTCCGAGAGGAACAATAGCGGTAGCGCGAGGGCATTACTCGCTGCGATAACGCCATCTTGGGATTGGGCAAAGCTGCCAAGGATGGCTCCCAGGCCACAAAACAACCCAACCGCGAGTACGACGAAGGGGACGAGCAATACCGAGTGGATGCCCAAACGAACGGTTGCACCGGTCGCCCCGATGATCAGGACGAGCAATCCCATCGTTGCGAGTCCAATAACACCGACGTTAACGGCGGATTGCCCGAACAACCACTCCCATCGGCGGAGTGGAGTGGTCGCCAACTTTTCGAATCGGTTCCCCGACCGGTGTCGAGCCACCTCGCTCCCGACGCGTGAAAGAGGGGTGAACAGAACGACAACAGACAGATATCCCGGGATGTACCACCCCGGCGATTCGGCGAATACACCACTTCCAGTCGGTTCAGTCTGGACAATAACCCCGAAGATGAGAACGATCAACAGCGGGAAGACAAACGTGAAAAAAACTGCTGTCCGGCGGCGGAGAAACGAACGACCGGCTGCACTGATCTCCGCGCTGATTCGACTTGGGCGACTCACGGCAATCGGCCTCCGCCGGATAGATTCTCCGACTCACGCCCGTTCCTCTCACGACCGGTGAGGGAGTGAAAGACGTCCTCCAGATCAGGTTCGGCCCACGATAACGAATCGACCGTCATCCCTGCGTCCTCCAGTGTTTGGACCATCGACCCGATATCCGTTGGACTGATATCAGGGATAATCACCGTGCCATCTCTGACCTGCGCCGTACTCGGTAGGTGGTCGCGCGATATCTCTCCCTCCACGTCGACGTGTAACCGACTCCCACCAGCATATTCCCCAATCAATCCATCGGGGTCATCGAGTGCAACAAGTTGCCCATCCGCCATGAGGCCGACTCGATCGGCCAACTCCTCTGCCTCGTCCATGTAGTGAGTGGTAAATAGCACCGTCCGGCCCTCGTCCCGTAAGTCGAAGAGGAGTCGCCATAGGGCGCGACGTCCGGAGGGATCCACACCGGTGGTTGGTTCGTCCAGGATCAGGAAGTCTGGGTCGTGTACTAGCGTGGTTGCGACGCAAACGCGGCGCTGCTGGCCGCCCGAGAGATGTTCGTATCGGGTGTCTTTCGCTTCGCTCACACCTACATCAGCAAGTACCGTCTCGGGGGATCGAGCATCGTCGTAGAGTCCACCGTAGTACGAAACGAGTTCCCGAGCTGTGAGACGTGATGGTGGTTCGAACGACTGTGGGAGCAAACCGATCCGCTCTCGATCGATCCGACGAGGTGTGGTACCGAACAGTTCGACGGAGCCCGATGCGTCGGTCGTGCCGGTCAAGGCGCGGACGAGCGTTGTTTTGCCAGCGCCGTTCGGGCCGACAAGACCCAAGATCTCTCCACGATAAACCGAGAGGTCGATCCCGTCAAGTGCCACCGTGTCACCGTATCGTCGGCTCACGTCTCTGGCGACACAGACGGATTCCATGACCGGGCTGACGGACCGGACGGCGTAAGATGTTCGCTTTCGTCCGTCGGGCCCGTGGCTCAGATGGCCGACCTGACCTGACGGACAATCTCGTCGACGTCGTACTCGTCCTCGCTCTTATCGAATACCGTCTCGCCGTCAACACGAACGACAAATACACCGGCTTCGCCCATCACGAATGAGAGCCGGTCAAGACGTTCCTCCAATCCATTCAGGATGGCCGATTCGACCTCGATCGCCCGGTCCCGGAACCCACACGGGACGCAATATTCGATCTCGACGTGTGCCATATTCGAGGGTATGGGGGGAGCAGGAAAAGTCATCCGGCCGGTCCGGGGAGTCGGGGACGCAAAACGAGAATGAGGACAGTCACGACAAAGACTATCGTCGACAGAATGTACGCATTCCCGTAGGCAAAGGCCGTGAGCGCTGTCCCACCGGTCACCCCGGACATGAGTGCTGCAATCACAGGAAACGTACAGGACACACAGGAAAACACCCCAACCACTCCGCCCACGAGCGCGGAACTCGCATCGAGGACGGTGCCGTAAACCAAATACGACAGTGCCAGGTACCCGATCAGTTTGTACGGCAAAATTGTGAAGCCAAGGAGACTGCCCTGGTAACTGAGTACCGGACTCCAGCCTGGAGGCAACGTGGTGAGACGGAGGTCGAAACCGGTCCCAGCACCCCCAACAACGACGAGGCCGCCCACATAGGCTAGCACGAGAAAGTATCCAGCTGCGATCGCCCCAGCCACAAGCTGAGGCCGCCCGAAGCCTAGTCTCGGTCGTCTGCGCCACACCGCCCAGATGCTGAGATTGATCCATACGAATGGCACGAGGAGAATCAGTGGACGGGTAATGACCACACCCGGTCTGGCGGCGTATGCTAGGATCAACAGCAATTCAGCCGCGATCACGATCGTACCAACGGCGATGGACCAGCCCGAGACCGAATCCGGGGAGATGTCCACTCCGGCTACCTGCGTCATATCGCCAAAGCGTCGATTACAGCGGCCAGGAGGACGATGCCCAAGTAGGCGTTCGACGCGTGAAACGCCCGCATTGCCGCCCGGTCACTCTGTTCACGGTGCAAACGGACGACCGCCCACAGGAACACCCCACCGAGCGTGACTGTCGCAGCTGCAGCCAACCAACTCAAGTCGGTGACCCAGAGCAGGACGGCCGCTGCGCCCAACGTCGCTGCGAGCCACAACAAAATATGCTTGCGCGTCGTCGTCTCCCCACGGACCACGGGCATCATGGGAAACCCTCCCTTTGCGTAGTCATCTTGGTACGCGAGCGCCAGGTTATAGAAGTGAGCGGGCGTCCAGACGAAGATCAGCCCGGCCAAGGCCAAACCCGCGACTTCGATTTCTCCGGTCGCTGCCGCCGCACCTATTACGGCCGGTAACGCCCCCGCCGCCCCACCGATGACAGTATTCTGGACTGTGTGTGGCTTTAATACAAGCGTGTAGACGACGCTGTAAAACAGAATCGCCACCACGCCCAGCGCCGCCACGAGTGGGTTGACCTGCCAAAATAGCAGGACGGCTAAAGCTGCCAGCGTAAGGCCGAATGCGATCGCTCGACCGGGTGGAACTTGCTGGGTCGCGACCGGGCGGTCCGCAGTCCGCGCCATCCGTTGGTCCCGATCGCGTTCGAAGACATTGTTGAACGTCCCACTCGCCCCGATGGCAAGCACACCTCCTACTAGGGTTAACACCACAGTACGAGGTCGTAGTGAGGGGCCTGCAGCGATGGCCATACCGGCAGCGGCAACCAAACAAAGCAGCCACATCAGGCGGGGTTTCATGAGCCGAACGTACGCCCACACCCGGGAGAGTCGCTTATCCCCCCAAGATTCCGGCGCCGTGCTATCGTGGCGGCCTGGCGGGTCCCAAGAACCCGAGATGTCGTCACGACCGGTCTCTGTTTCCAAATTCCAGGCCAAGGCCAACACCAACGCACCGAATAAGCCGACGCCAATCGCGAGGTGGATGCCGGGAAGGTAGGGGCTACCAATTGACGTGGCCACTAGCGCACCGACCACGATTTGTGCAGGGTACAAAACGAGAGCGAAGCCGAGAACCCACCGGACTCGCGGGCGAACTGTGGACTGCCACACAAAGTATGCAGTCACTAGGAGGAGCCCGCCCACGAAGGCCGCGAGCGCGCGGTGGCCGGTCCCAATGAGAACGGCGGGGTCAGTTAGCGTTCCTCCGCAGACTGGCCACCCCCCACAAGCCCGGACTGCGTCGGTCAACGCAGCTGTTGCCCCGATCACGACGAGCGCATAGACGCCCATAGCGGTCGCCCCGAGTAAGGTAGAAACGGACGGACGGGAGCGACTGCCCACCATCTATCGATGTGTATCCGGGAGGGCACTTAGGCGATGCGCTTTGGGGGATCGAACCCGAGAAAGAGCAGGTATTTATGGAGGAATATCAAAGCGGGATCTAGGCATGAATCGGAGGCGCCTTGGTCTGTTTGGGG
>CAZKGF010000078.1:0-4055 GCA_964552115.1 uncultured Halobacteriales archaeon | reverse complement strand
GTCGTCCTGGGTCTGGTTGCCCTTGTGGAACCGGCACTGGCCCAAACGACAGCCGATTCGACAACCGAGGAGCTCATCTGGGGTCTCAATAGCTGGCTGCTCTATCTTGCCGTCCCAATCGCCGTGCTCGTCGAAGGTATTTTGATCTATACGGTCTGGAAATATCGATCGAACGACGAACCACTACCCACGCGAGAGAACCGCCGACTCGAGATCATTTGGACTATCGCCACTGCGATCATCCTCCTTGCGGTCGGGATTGGGTCGTACTCCGTGATGGCAAATCCCTACGTCACGGGCGACGATGCAGCCCAGCTTGAAGACGCGGAAGACGCCATCGAGGTGAAAGTCGTCGCCCAGCGGTGGTCCTGGTCCTTTACCTACCCGAACGAGACTGTCGAATCACTAACGGGGACCTCAACACAAGTTCAAAACGGCGGCACGCTCGTGCTTCCTGTCGATCGACCGGTCATATTGAATGTCACGTCAGAGGACTGGTTGCACTCCTTCCACGTCCCTGAACTCGCGCTCAAACAGGACGCCTTCCCGGCACAATGGCTCTCTATCGTCACGAAAGTCCAGGAAACCGGGACGTACCAACTCTACTGCGCAGAATACTGTGGCTCGGGTCACTCCGACATGCTTGGCACTGTGGATGTCCGATCCGAGGCCGCTTTCGAGGACTGGTTGACCGAACAGACAGACTGAATCGGGGACCCAGTTCGTTCGGCCAAACGACCGAGTCAATCAAGGTTCCTGGTTCGATCGATCTGTTGAAGGTCAGTTACCGACTCCGGCTGTAAGTCTCCGGGGGAGTGTTTATTTCCGGTGAGTGACGCTCGTCATCCGGGGAGTGCCAGAACCGGGCCGGGATGGGGCTGGATGGTAGGTTCTCCGCGGACTGTCCGACGGACTCAGTCGTCCGCGGTCGCCGTTTCTCCAACCGCACGGGCGACTGCAGTTTCGACGAGGTCTGTGGGATCTTCACTGGTAGCGTCCTGTCCGGGACGGACGACCGGTGTAGTTTGTTCGAGCATTCGCTCGTTCAAAACGGACTCTCCACTCGGAAGGACGAGACAGCAGTCCGCCACACGAACCAGGTCTCGAATGGAGTCTTGTGCCCACCGATCGGGGGCCGAAAACGGTGGGACGGACACCACGGTAGCTCCAAGGCTGTCGGCGGTTTGCTCGGCCATCCCGCCGTCCGGAACTGGACCGACAGAGACAGAGATCCCGGACCGCCACAGCGCGCCAATGGCCCTGACCGCTCCGTTCCCGGTCCCGATAACGTGGACACACTCGTCTCGGGTCGGGGGGTCTGGCAGTGCCGTTACTGTTGGCGAAACGGTGACCGGATTGGTTCCTACCGCTGTTTCGGTATCGAAGGCAGTCGAGAGTGCCCCATCAGTCAAGACGCCTGCTGGCGGGCCGGCAGATCGAATAGCGCCATTTGCCAGTAACACGAGTCGGTCGCAGAATCTGGCCGCGAGATCCAGATCGTGTATGGCAGCTAGTGCGGCTCGTCCGTCCCGAACGAGTCCCCGGACCTGTTCGAGCACCTGTATCTGGTGATTGATATCGAGACTGGCCGTTGGTTCGTCGAGCAACAACCCGGGCGCTTCCTGAGCAAGCGCTCGGGCCAAAAGGACCCGCTGGCGCTCGCCGCCGCTCAGTTCGTCGACACGACGATCGCGGAGTGACGCAGTGTTTGTTCGCCGGAGCGCCGCGTCGACTGCTGATCCGTCGATCGACCACTCCATCCGTGATCGATGGGGTGTCCGACCCATCTCGACTATCTGCTCGGCTGTGAACGCGAAGCCGATCTCTCTCGTTTGAGGGACGGTCGCAATACGTCGGCTCAGTTCCTGCGACGAGAGATCGCTACTATCGTCCCCCTCTATACGGACAGTCCCGGAATCAGGCTCAACGATACCATTTATCGTCTGTAAGAGCGTGGTCTTCCCGGCCCCGTTTGGCCCAACCAGGCCAACGAATTCGCCCCGCTCGACGTGAAGATCGATTCCATCCAAGACAGGGGTAGTCCCGTATCGATGGTGGACGGCCTCCAGTTCGATCACAGTGCGTACACCTCACGTTTGCGGAGCAGATACAGGAAAAAGGGTGCACCCAACGCTGCAGTCACGATACCGACGGGTAGTTCGGCAGCGTTCGCGCGGGCTATCGTATCCGTCGCTACCAGAAAGCTCGCACCAGCTAACGCACTCGTGGGAAGCAGGATCCGATGATCAGGACCAACGAGTAATCGCATGATATGGGGGACGATCAGGCCGACGAAGCCAATCACCCCTGCAACCGCGACTGCGGCAGCGGTGACAATACTCGAAACCGCAAGCAGAATCCGTTTGCTCCGTTCGACCGGGATACCGAGTGTGTGGGCGTCCGACTCACCCAATAGAAGGACGTTGAGATCGCCCGCAAAGACCAGTAACACGCCGAAGGAAATAACGGCGAGTGGAAGTGTCGTCTCGACCTCGGCCCAGGAGCTGTTGTGAAGGTTCCCCATCAGCCAAAACACCGCCTCCTCCAAGCTGCGACCGGATTGCAGGAGTAGATACGAGACCACCGCCCCGAGGAGCGTCTGGACAGCGATCCCGGCTAAGAGTAACGTCGCGACAGGCGTCCGACCGCCACGTGTTGCCAGTGCATAGACACCAAACGCCGCCCCCAAGGCACCGAGGAACGCGGCAATGTGCAGGCCGAACGGGAGGAGCAGTGGAAATGTTATGGTTGCGACGGCACCGACCGCAGCACCCGAGGATACGCCAATAATCGAGGGGTCTGCCATCGGATTTCGGAAGAAGCCCTGCATGACAACGCCCGCGCTGGCAAGGGCAAAGCCTACGACTGCTGCCAGGGCGATCCGAGGCAAGCGAATGTCATGGACGATTGTTTCTGTGGTCGAATCGACAGGAAGGTCGAATAGCGAGGTATACTCGAACGCCGGCGCCGGGAACGGAATAGACAGGCCAGGCAGCGTCGCTTGGGCTACATCAACCTGGAGGCTAGTCGGGACGGCGATGGCGTTGATGCAGCCTTTCGCCACTGCCCAGAGACCGAGACTCACCGGTCCTATCGTGGCGCTCCCCACCGCTACCAACACAAGGAGGGCGGTCAACCCGCCGGACCACACGGCAGTCCGCCCCATTGTACGCATCTCGTTACACAAGTTCGATTGCTTTAGATAAATATTTATTGCACTCTCCATCAGGTCCTGACGATGCGAAAGGCACTCACTGTAATTGTCGCCATTGGACTCCTCCTCAGTGGCCTTCCGGGACTGGTAGGAGCGACCCACGGCGGCGAGACGATCGACTGTTCACACCCAATTACCGTCACCGATGGGACCGGGACGACCGTAACTGTCGACTCCGTTCCCGATCGAGTCGTCGTCCTCGCACCGAGTGGTGCACAGACAATGTGGGCGATTGGCGCCGAAGAGAAGGTCGTCGGAATGCCCGTGAATCAGTTCACGGCATATCTCGAGGGGTCTTCCGAGCGGACTAACGTCGTCGGAGCCCAGGGCCGACCGGTAAACGAAGAGATCCTCGCGTTGAATCCCGATCTCGTGATCGCCTCTGGCATCAATACGAACGAGAGCGTCAACGCCCTACGGTCGCTCGACGGCGCCGATTTCCCCGTGGTCCGAATGCCACCCGAACTCAGCCTTGAGGACGTCTACGAAAAGATCCAGACAGTCGGCCAGTTGGTTGGCGCCGGCCCGGCTGCCGCGGAGACAGCCTCCCAAATGAAGGGAGAAGTCGAATCGATACGGTCGTCCGTAGCCGACCGAGATCGCCCGACTGTCTACTATCCCCTTGGCGGTGGCTATACAGCGGGGACGAACACCTTCATTGGACACCTCATTGAGGCAGCCGGCGGACGTAACGTCGCCGAAGCGGTGAACAACTCGACTCCGTACTTCCCGATTAGTGCCGAAACTCTCGTTACCGAAAATCCCGACTGGATACTCCTCGGTTCGAATTCCCCTGTCCCTGCAAACGACGCCATCAACTCGACGACGGCAATCCAAGAGG
>CAZKGF010000077.1:0-8505 GCA_964552115.1 uncultured Halobacteriales archaeon | reverse complement strand
CCCGCAGTGGCGATATCGTCGTCAGGAATGGCCTCTTTCACTTGGAGGGCTGCACTTGCAGCCAATCCAATGGCGAGGTCCCGGCATTGTTCGTCGGTAATCTGGACCTCCGCGTCTGCCGGCGGTGTGTAATCAGCACTGACAACGGGGCCGATCGGCGGTTGGACAGCGACAGTTGCCCGAGGGCCATCGTTCCCGTCCGATATCTCCGATCCAACGGCGAATTCGCTCGGGAGATATTTTCGCGTCCTGGCAGCAACACTTGCCAGATCACGTCGGAGGGTCTTGCGTTCATCAGCGCTGAGAGACCGGTCGACGCCCACATCACCGACCGGGGAGTTTCCATACATCGGTTGCCCCGGATAGGTGGTAAGGGCTTAAAAGTCCCGTGTCTCGACCTGCCCATAGAGTCGACACCCATTTTCGCGAGGCCCGACTCTTCACCAGTATGAGTACGGTCAGAGTGGTGTGGGGGGCCGGTTCCGGTCCGACTCGGATGGCTGCCTACGACGCTGCACTCCTCGACGCAGGGATAGGTGACTACAACCTGGTCACTGTCTCCTCTGTCCTCCCTGCGGATGCCCGCCTGGAGGTTGTTGGGACGGCCCCGGACCTGGGCCCTGCAGGGAACCGGCTGACCGTCGTCGAGAGCAGGATCGACCGAGAGCCCGGCGCCGAGAACATGGGCGTCGCTAGTCTCGGCTGGATCCAGCGGACAGACGGTCACGGGTTGTTTTACGAGGCTACTGGTGGGGTTCCGGCTGCTGTCGAAGAGACCCTCGAACAGGGGTTAACCGCAGCTCAGCGGTACCGGGACTGGAGCGTCGAGGAACCGACCATTCACGTCGAATCGGTCACCCCTCGTGATGATGCCTGGACGACACAGGTCGTCTGCGCAGCCTACGGAGAAAGCACGCCAGTGTGAGTGGTCAAACCTTAGGCCAAAAACACGTGTCGCGGCCTCGACGCCAAGATGTCCCGGCCCCACGACACTGTCTGGCTGAACTCCTCAGAACGGAAGAATTCCATTGCGTCCGCCCGGGTATCCCACCGACTGGCGATGAACATGTCGTTTTCGTCCTCCCGATTGGCCAGTAACGATGTCTCCCGATGGCCTTCCATGTCGGTGAGCACGGCACCGACGTCATCGAATTTTTCGACAAACGCGTCGCGGTGCTCGGGCTTGACCTGGTAGAACATTCCCATGGTTGCAAAGCCCTCGGGTTCCTCGTCAGCCCACCCTGCCACTTCTGGTAACTCTTCCAGGTACCCGCTTGCCGTCTCGGCGGCATCCTGCGTCTCCCAGATACTTACGACTGCGGCGGTTTCGGCTCCCTTGGCTTCGTAGACTGCCGTCTTCACGTGTGTGTCGTAGTGGTCGAAGTTCTCGCGGAGAGAGTCGACAGCATCGAACAGAGTTGCCGGATCCGCTTCCGAGTACAGCACGAGTGCGTAGACGTCCTCGCCATGCGGTTGGCCGGCGTAGACGTCATTGTCCGCCAGTTGCTCTCGAATGTCAGCGGCGTCCGACCCCGTCTGTTCCGTCTCACCTGTCCCAGTTTCGTCCACCGTCGAGTGATTATCGCCGCTCCCCAGCGGGCCGCCGACAGTCTCTGTCACACCGGGCAAGTCACCCATGAAACCGGCCGCCGTTTGTGCAGCCTCCTCTGCAGTCCAAATACTCACCGCAGCTGCCTGCCCACCCTGCGCTCGCACAAATGTCCCGACGTGGCGATCGTAATGATCGAAATTGGCTGCCAGGTCGTCGGTCGCTTCAGCAAGCTCCGTGGCATCCGCTTCGGAATAACAGATCACGGCATACTCTCCGCCTTCCTGTCCTTCCGGTTCGAGTCCTAGCGTTGCCAGTCGCTCTTGAATATCGTCGACTGGCCGGATATCTGCGGACGTGTCTGGTCTGTCCCCACCGTCCGGGCTAGTCTCCGTTGGTTGGGCTTGGCCCCTGGCGGTGTCCGCGTGGGGATGATCTCCGTCTGCGGCGCTCCCCCCGTGAGAGCCACCCCGGGTGTCTGCATCCCCCGCCGATCGCGCTGAGTGCGTGCCGGTCGAGGGTGAGGCCGCTTCACGATCGCTCGACTCCGACTCGGTCGGAACCGGTTCGCCAGCCATCACGGCAGCCAAATCGGCGGGAGGGAACCGTCGCCCCACGTAAAACGAGCCGAATTCAGCGAATTCCGCCGTTGACGGATCGAATCGCATCTCGTAGAGGAGGTCTTTGACGTCCGTGAGGTCGTCCGCCCACAACGTCACCCCCCACTCCCAGTCGTCGAGTCCGATCGAGCCGGTTATCATCTGGGTTACTTGACCCCCATAGTCTCGACCGATTTCCCCGTGAGCAGCCATGTGAGCTGCTCGGTCTTCGAAATCGAGCGCGTACCAGTTCTGCTCTGGTTCACGCCGTTTGTCCATAGGATAGAAGCACACGTGGCCGGCGTCGGGTACGGTCGGATAGAGGCGGGAACGAATGTACTTCGCCAGTCCGGAGTCCGGGTCGAGATCGTCCTCGAAATACGATCGGGCGCGTTCGGAGTACCCGGATGCCTCGGTGACCGAGACATACGAGTTCGTCTGTTCCGTAAAGCGGGCAAAATCAGTGGTTTCGAACCGTCGCTCGAGCGTATCCGTTGCAGCGGTCGTTGGTCGAAGGTGAAGGATCAGGAGATCAGCCTTGTGCCCCAAGATCGAGTATACCGCAGACGCGCCAGCATCGGCGTCCGACACGGCCACAGCTTCGTCGAGAAAATCGATACCTGACTGTAACGCCCGGTCACGGACACGATCGGGTGCCTCGGTCCAAGCGTCCCAGTCGATCGACCGGAAATCGTGGAGAGCGTACCACCCCTCATCCGTCGGCGGCGGTGCGCGTCGTTCTGGCATAGGTCGTGATTCGACCGGGACGGTAAGGAAACTTGCCTTTCGATCAATTGAGGAGCTGCGGTCCCAAAATCGCTAACAGTAGTCCCGTGAGCATCGTCAATCCGACGGTGATTGTAACCGCCTTCGTCGCCGCTCGTTTTCGCTCGATTGGCAGTCGAGCAACGACTGCTTCGGTGCTGGTTCGGAGGATGTGGCCCCCGTCGAGGGGGAAAGCCGGGATCAGGTTGAATTGACCGACAATGAGGTTGATCCAGCCGGTCCAAAAGAGAACATTTGCCAGCCCGAACACCGCCCCCGAGCCTAGAACGGCCAGCGGACCCTCGACGACGAAGAAGTTGGTAGCAACGCCGACGAATCCCGGAAAACTAATCCCAATATTCGGGATCGCCCCCATGAACGGCAACATGACCAACGCGAGTACCTGTGCACCGAGCCCACCCGCAACCCCCTGGTCGGTCCCCGGATCCCCGCCGATTGCGTCGAGGAAGAATCCGGCAGGATATTCCTGGATTCCGATATCATCCAAGTTGAGGCCGGTGACGCCGCCTTGAACCAGCCGAACCCCTAGCCATCCGCCCTCATCGTCCTCCCGTGACTCGAGGATCACCTCGAACGACCGGACGGTGCCGTCGACGACTGCGGTGATCGTGCGTTGTTCTCCAGGAACGGTCTCTGCCAACACGTCGATAAGGGCACTGTGCCGTATCGTCCGATTTCCGTCGACAGCCGTAATCACGATTTGTTCGTCCGCAGGCGCACCAGCACTGGCGAGGGGTGCCCCGGCAACTGGCTCGACGACAGCGCCAATTGGGAGCGTCCGTTGGCCCGCGGACGTCGAAAGTTCGGCGATCGGACGGTCCTGGACCGCCGCGTCAAAGCCTGCGACGGTATGGACGGCGGTTCCATTGACCGCACTAATGGTCGTGTTGACGGCAATCGGCCCATCGTCGGGAGCACCAGTCACGACGATCCGGCGCTGGACAGTAACGGAGGAGGAGTCGTGAAGTTGGATCGAGAGGTGGTCGCCGGTAGTGGATTCGAGGACAGATCGGAGGTCGGCAGACGTCTCGATGGATGTCCCATTGGCCGCCGTGATAACGTCCCCCGTCCCGATACCGGCCCGATCGGCTGGTCCACCTGCGAGGGCACCCCCCACATGGGCCCCACTAACGACGGCGATCGAGCCGACAACCGGGCCCACGAGTAACAACAGAGCGGCTACCCCGATGACGAAATTGTTGGTCACACCGGCGGCAAACATTCGCGTTTGGGAACCCCGGTCGGCTGCCGCGCGGCTCTCCTCATCCGGTTCGACGAACGCCCCGATCGGGATTATGGTCAAGAGGACGAGCCCCATTGATTCGATTTCGATGTCTTGGACGCGACAGAGGAGTCCGTGGCCGCCTTCGTGGACGATCAAGCCAATCGCGAGACCGACGACGACGTAGGGCGCAACCGACAAGGGAATGAACTGGTTCACTCCCGGGATTACCAGGGCGTTTCGGGGCTCATTGAGCGCGGTTGGTTCGGCCTGCTGGAGCGAGAGCAGCCCCGACGCGACGACAAAGAAAAATGACAAGAACATTACCACCAGGGCAAAGCCGACACCCACGTTGGCGTATGCACGCCATAGTCGACGGGGGCTGGCCAGCCGGTTTAAGAATGCCCGGCCAGACTTGGTGTGGATTGTGGTTATTGGGCCCGTAACCTTGACGAACGAGGGAAGCAGTCCGCGGGCACGAAGGGCCATTACGGCCAGCATGTAGATCGCCAAACCAACGAGAATCCACGTCAGCAGAGACGGCATTGTGTCTCCGGTCGCTCCTGGCGCCAAAGAGAGTTTGGTTCCGCATAGCCTAGGATCGAACTAGCGTTCGCGCCGCAGCCTGGCGACGACGAAGTCACGGTCAAGGTTGCCCAAAAACTGGCCGAGTTTCGGTCCTTCGTCTTCGTCGAAAAAGAGACGATAGCCCGTCGAGAAGAAGTTACCGACATCGAGGTCGTGTCGCTTGGCGACTTCGTATATCTCTCCTTGTATTGCTTCTCCGTCGTGACCTGCAGCAACGAAATCAGCGAGTTCATCGAGTGCGGACGCCGTCTCGGCATCGATGTCCACCGGGGGAAGTGACGTGCGCTTGAGTTCGTAATTGAATTCGTTGTCGGTCCGGCGGGCCCACGTCTGAGCCCGGTCGACACGTTCGAGGGCCGCGTCGACGGCGACGTCGGATGCATCGGGCGGAATGTGCCCCTCACGTCTGGCAATTTCCTCTCGAAGGTCAGGATCCTCTGTCATCCCAAGGACCGCTGCGAACGTGTACGGAATGCGAACTCTCCGTCGCTCCGGGTCGTCTATTAGCAGCGGATAGACTCGCTCGGCCAACATGCGTTCCCGCTCGGACGCCTCGGGTACCTCGTCGTGATAGATGCGTTCGAATCGGTCGAATTCGTCGACGAGCTGATCGATGTGTTCGATGCTGAAATCGCGCTGTTTCAGTGGTTCTTTGCTGAAAAAGTACCGCAGCACCGCCGGCTCGAGGAGATCCAGCGTCTCGGCGACAGTGACAACGTTGCCCGCCGAAGAGGAGAGCGGTTCACCCTCGATCGTGAACCACTCGTAAACCATGCCAATCGGCGGCTCGATGTCCAAGACCCGTGTGGCGATTTCCGTCCCACTGGGCCACGAGCCTTCGGCGTGATCCTTCCCGAACGGTTCGAAATCCACGTCGAGCAGTTGCCACTGCGCGGGCCACTCGAATCGCCAGGGGAGTTTGCCCTCGCGAAGACTCACCTCACCACGGTTTCCACACCCTTCAATGACAGTCCCATCGGACTCGATATCCGTACAGACATAGGAAACAGTACCCTCCGATAGGTCGACACCCGTGGTTTCTTCCGTCAACTGTCCACAGTCTTCACAGATCGCAAAGAACGGGATATAGTCCGTATCGATCTTCGCCTGAAACTCCCCGAGAACGTCCCGGGCGCGTACGCGGTTGGCGAGAACATGCCGGACGATCGGGTCGAACGCACCCGAGTCGTAACAGGCGGAGTTGGAAACGAACTCAACATCCACATCAAGTCTGTCCGCACTCTCTTCTAGTAACGCGGTGAAGTGAGCGCCATAGGAGTCACAACAGCCGAATGGGTCCGGAATATCCGTGTAGGGGCGGCCCAGGTTTCGCCCGAGCGCGCCGGCATCGACTTTGTCGAGACCGACGACGGTGGAGTTGCTATCTGCCAGTTGTCGAGGAATTGCTCGGAGGCGATCTCGGTCATCGGCAGTGAAGACCTGTTCGACAGCATACCCTCGCTCACGGAGGACGGCTGCTACGAAGTACCCCCGCATGAGTTCGTTGAGATGGCCTAAGTGAGGGATCCCAGACGGAGAGACCCCACCTTTGACGACGATCGGCTCATCCGGATCCCGCTCTTCGATCGCATCGGCCACCGAATCCGCCCAGAATGGCCGATCGGGACTGCTCGCCACGGCGTACGGATCCGGAACTGACGTCATTTTCAGCCCTCGCTCGGAACGATGTCCGTTCCCTCGTGGTCACCCCTAACGGCTCGGCGAATCGCCTCTGGATCAGAGCCATCGACTACCGATGTCGGGAGACCAGCACGCTGGATTACTTTTGCAGCGAGAATGTCGACGGGCGCGTTACTCCCGGCAGCCATATCGATTTCCGTCACGAGTTCAATGAGGCGTTCCACGCTGATCCGATCGAATTTCGTAGCGGAGGAATCGATTGACGGGTCGGCATCGTAGACTCCATCGACACTGGTCGCGAGAACGAGGCGTTCAGCGTCAACATATTCCGCGAGAGATGCAGCGACGGCATCCGTCGTATGGGCCGGAGCGGTTCCCCCCATGACGGGCAGATCTCCTCGTCGAAGCGCAGTTTTTGCCTGATCGAGATCGGTCGGGGGATTGGGCGTGGATAACTCCCCCAGTGCTGCGATGAGGAGACGGGCGTTGAGTCGTGTAACTGCAATACCCAGGTTGTCCAGTTCGATCTCGTTCGCTCCAAGATCCCTGGCATCGTCGATGTATTCCCTGGCTGTCGGTCCACCCCCGATTACTGCCGCCGGTTCGTGATCGTCCGCATGAAGGGACCGAAAAACGGACGCGTACCCGGCGATCCGGTCCTCTCCACCGGCAGGATCGAAGACACTCCCACCGACGGATACGACGATCGTCATTGGCTCGCGGTAGCGACGACGCGGTCTTAAGGGTTGTTACCCCGGCTGCCCGACGGAGCCGGAGTGGCCAAGGAAGACTGTCAGACACCGAATCAGGCGGTGTGGTGGCGTCTGACAGGCGTGAGACGCAAGCGGCAATACACCCCGCGTTTTGAGGGCGAAAGAGAGATTTTTACGCCATTATTCTTTTGGAATTTATTGCACAGTGTGTTCCGGTAAGACGGGGTTAGAGAGCTTCCTAAAACGTTTACAGATCTCTCAAAGCGTCCTAAAAGGTTGGATTTTTCCCCATTCAACTTGAAAGCGGTCGAACCGACGCGAAGCTTCCATCCTTTATATACCAATCCCCCCACTACCGTTGAGCGAGGCAACACCATGAGTGCGAAAACGCAGCCCTCCACCGACGGCAGCTCGAAGGAAGAACAGTTGCGTTCTTTCCTGGCACAGAAAGCGGCCGACGGCGAGATGTACTTCAAGAGTAAGTTCATCGCCGATGAAGTCGGTCTCTCGCCGAAAGAAATCGGCGCACTGATGGTCAAACTCAAGGAGTCGGCTCAAGAGTTGGATATCGAAAAGTGGTCATACACGAGCGCCACAACCTGGCGCGTCGAGCGAGCCTAAGCCGCCCACCCACGCCTCGCTGGTCCCCATCCTCACACGCTTCATCCCCACCCGGGCGGGTGGCCCCGCCCGGGATTTAAACACACAGCTTCCATAGTCGTGGGTGATGGTCGGGAGTGACGCGCCGGTCGACGGGCCGGCGCCAGCGGAGTTCGCGTCGGTTTTCCAAGTCTATGATGTTCGACGGGATGGTGACCGACTCATATACGTAGGAGAGCCGTTGACTACAGTCAACACGCTCGAGCGACGCGTGTGGCCTCTCTTCCGGGACGCAGGGTACGAGGTCTCCCTCGAAGAAGGATACTCGCCTCGCAACGGAGGCCAGCCACTGTCGAAAGCGGAGTACGTGCTCGTGGCACGCCCGAGGTCCGCCGAGCTAGACGGCGTGCCCTGGATGAACGTTATCCTTTTCGGGTTGACAGTCGTTTCGTCACTCTTCGCCGGAGCCTGGTACTGGTACGATCTCCCCGTCCTTTCCGACCCGCTCACCGCACTTGAGGCGTGGCCATTCGCCGCGGCCATCCTTGCCGTCCTCGGCGTGCACGAGATGGGTCACTACGTCATGAGCCGGTACCACAACGTCGAGGCGTCCCTCCCCTATTTCATCCCCCAACCCTTCCTCATCGGGTCTTTCGGAGCGGTAATCCGCATGCGGGGTCGAATACCGGATCGGAGGGCGTTGTTCGATATCGGCGTCGCTGGGCCATTGGCGGGACTAGCCGCAACCGCAGTCGTCACCATCATCGGCCTCCAACTGGATCCGCTTCCAGCCCAAGAGGCGGCGGC
>CAZKGF010000076.1:0-8537 GCA_964552115.1 uncultured Halobacteriales archaeon | reverse complement strand
CGACAGCCGCGGAAAGTTGTGTCTGGAGACGGCTTCGCTGTCGGTCGGTCAGTCGACGCTCGTCGAGTTCCTCGAGTAGGCCGGCGACTCGCCGCAGGGTCGCCTTCACCGTCTTCCGGCGCGCCTCAGTCGGATGGGCAGTAAAGGTCGGACCCAACCAGACATCCTGCAGCATTTCCGCCAGTTGCTCCGACGATAACCCGGCTTCATCGCAGTATTTGGCAGTTGCCTGGACGCTGTGTTCGAGGGGGCCGTCGTCGGTCCGTTCCCGAATCGTCCGGACCCGTTGGCGCTCTTCGGCGAGATTGATCAGCTCGAAATACGCAGTAAATGCACGAGCAATCGCTTCACGTTCGGCCGGTCCAGCTGCGTCAAGTGCGGCGTTAACGCCGGCTCGGTCAGTTGCATCGCCCCGCCGATAGTCGATGGCGGCTGTCCGTGCGCGTTCGACGAGCGCCAACGTTGCATGAGAGGTGTGTTCGGCAAGAACAGCTCCCAGGCGCTCACCGAGTTCCTGGACGTCCTGGGATACGTCGCGTCGATGGCGAGCCATAGCCCACCTGAACCGCCGAGCCGGATACGTGTGTTGGAGGGCACAATTCGACGGGATCCGTCCTGTCACGCCGTCCTGGAACCACGGCCTGGACACGTCTCAAGACTGACGTGCCCGATTCAAACCTGAAGTGCCTCCGGTCGACCTTCCCGTTTTCCTGTCACTGGTCGATCGACTCTCGGGACCGATGGTTGGCCTCAGTCCTCGCCGTTCACTCACTTTCCAGAATTCCGCGGTGAGTCATCTTCTCGGGATCCAGGACCTCATCGACCTCATCCTCGTCGAGGTACCCTTCCTCGAGTACAACTGCGCGGATCGTCTTGCCCTCCGCCAACGCCCGTTTTGCAACCTTACTCGCCTTATCGTACCCGATCGCCGGATTCAGAGCCGTCGCGAGCGCCAGACTTTGCTCGACTCGATCGGCACAGTGCGCGCGATCGGCCTCAAGCTTGGCCACAAACCGGTCGCCAAAGACCTCACTGGCGTTTGCCAGGACACTGGCTGATTGGAGAAAGTTGTGGGCGAGTACTGGTTTATAGAGATTTAACTCGATCTGGCCCTCCGCGGCGCCTGCAGACACTGCAGCATCGTTACCGACGACTTGCTTGTGAACCTGATTCACTGCCTCGGCAACGACTGGATTGATTTTCCCGGGCATGATGGATGAGCCCGGCTGGTTTTCCGGTTGGTCGAGCTCGCCGAGTCCATTCCGGGGGCCCGAAGCCAGCAACCTGAGGTCGTTCGCGATTTTGTTGAGGCTGCCCGCGACCGTCCGAAGTGCGCCGTGGGCCTCGCTCATCGCGTCGTGTGCAGCCTGAGCCTCGAAGTGATTATCGGCTTCACGAAACTCGATGCCGGTTTCCTCGGTGATGTAGGTCGCAGTCACCTCCGGAAAGTCGGGATGGGTATTGAGCCCGGTTCCGACGGCCGTCCCGCCCAGTGCCAGTTCCGACAGCCGTTCCGTCGTGGCTCGAACGCGCTCGATACCTTTCTCAACCTGTGTCCGATAGCCCGAGAACTCCTGCCCGAGGGTCACCGGCGTCGCGTCTTGGAGGTGTGTCCGCCCGGTTTTGACGACGTCGTCGAATTCAGCTTCCTTCGCCCCGAGTTCGTCACCAAGCGACTCGAGGGCTGGAACTAAATCCCGCTCAATGGCTTCCAGGCTTGCAACGTGCATGGCCGTCGGGATCACGTCGTTGCTCGACTGGCCGAAGTTGACGTGATCGTTTGGGTGGATCGCACGGCTGCCGACCTCCCCGCCGGCGAGGACCGTTGCCCGATTCGCAATCACTTCGTTCGCGTTCATATTCGAAGAGGTCCCCGACCCGGTCTGGAAGACATCGACCGGGAACTGATCGTCGTGCTCACCCGCAATCACCTCGTCGGCAGCCGCCACAATATGGCCAGCAGTGTCCGGTTCGAGGAGATCAAGGTCACTATTTGCAAGTGCCGCGGCTTTCTTTACGATTCCCAGCGCGCGGATAAACCTGCGACCGAAAGTTAGGTCACTAATCGGAAAGTTTTCAATCGCCCGTTGGGTCTGGGCCCCCCAATAGGAGTCGGCTGGTACCTCAATTTCCCCAAGACTGTCTCGTTCGGTCCGCGTGTCGTCGTCGGTCATATCGGAGTGGATGATCGGTGAGGCGTAAAACCCACCGACTGCCAGACACGCCGGTGACCCCCATTTCTGCCTGTTCGACACGGACCGTCGTGGCCTTGAACACTGATGGGCCCCATAGGCTAGTCAACCATGACAGACCGGAACCCCCTCGAAACAGCCCTCGAACTCCAGCGCCGTTCGTTCGATCAGAGTCGCGAGGCCCTCGAACAAAGCATCGATGTACAGCGCCGCTTCACCGAGGCGATCATCAGTGGATCACGCAGTAGCTCGCAGGCCCGCTCAAAAACGGTGGAGGCCACCAGGCGTGCGATGCATAGCTATGTCGATGTAATCGAGGAGACGGTGCCAGGCCCAGTCACCGGGCTCGATGATCTGAGAGAGGCCATCGACGACCAGTTCGAGGAATTCGAAGAGGCAAGTGCCGAGGCGACAGATGTCACAGTCGAAAGTCTCGAAGAGTATGGGGCGGCTACCGAGCAGTATCTCGAGCAGTTGGACACCCAACTCGAGGCACTTCAGCACGCCTACAAAGACCTGCAGGCGCAGGCAGACACACTGCTAACGGAGACGGAAGAGCAGTTAGCAGACATCGAAGACGACACAGACGAGGCTATCGACGAACAAATCAACCGAATCCAGGAGCGCGCCAAGGAACTCAGGACGGAGCTAAATACTCAGGACGAGTGAGTCTCGGACCTGACTAATCCGAGACCCAAACTGGTTTCACGCAGCCAGTGTCACGGCTTGCCAGCATGGCCGACAGCGCTCGGGCCACCGTTCCGGGACACGTCACCGGGTTCTTCACCATAGAGCCTGCTGAGGATCCAACCGCGGCGGGCTCGCGAGGAGCAGGAATCGCCCTCGAGGACGACGTGACAGTGACGGTGAATCCCGCCGAATCCACCACGGTCGCCATAAACGGATCGACCACGACCGTCGAGGCGGTCGAACGCGTCCTGGACGCACTGGATGCGACTGCAACCGTTTCCGCACAGACGGACCTCCCGCTTGGGGCCGGTTTCGGCGTGTCCGGTGCCTTCGCTCTCGGGACCGCTCTCGCCGGGGCAGCGGCGTTCGATCGGAGACTCTCGGAGAACGAACTCATAACCGTCGCTCACGGCGCTGAAGTGCAGGCGGATACCGGGCTCGGTGATGTGGTCGCTCAGGCACGTGGGGGTGTCCCAATCAGGCTGGAGCCAGGCGGTCCACACGAAAATATGATGGACGCAATCCCCGCTCGCAGCCGTATCGAGTATCTTGTCGAGGGGGAACTGGCAACGAGCGCAGTCCTTTCCGAGGCATCGGAGGAGTTGAGCCGGGCCGGCAAACGGGCTCTGAGCGAACTGGTCGCCGATCCCAGCTTGGACCGATTCATGCGAGAGAGCCGCCGGTTCACCCGTGAGACGGATCTCCTGACCGATTGGACTCGAACGGTCATCGAAGACGTCACGGCTGGGGGAGGCCAGGCGACCATGGGGCTGTTAGGTGAGACAGTGATCGCGCTTGGCACCGGCCTATCTGACGCTGGATACGATCCAGCCGTAACGGCTATTGACCCGGCCGGAGCGACGATCATGTGACTACTCGAACGCCTGTCGCCGTTCGCCTCTCGGAGGGGATGCCCGGCTGCAACTAGTTAACGACGGCTTTTCGACACTGCCCCACCATTCGATCGTATGGAAGTGGCCGATCTCCCCGAGAGTCACCCTCGATACCAATCTCTCGTGACGCGCCACCGTATTGAAGCAGGCCTGGAGGCCGGAATCACCAGTCCCCAGGGGCTGATCGCCCAGGGCCGAGGTGAGGCGTTTGACTACCTCCTCGGAGAGGAAACCTTGCCATCGGCCGACGAGGCTTCCAGGGCGGCCGCCGCACACTTGCTATTGGCCGACCATCCAACGATTTCAGTAAACGGGAACGTAGCTGCGCTGACTCCGGATGCCGTCGTCGAGCTTGCGAACCTCGTCGACGCAGACATCGAGGTCAACCTGTTCAATCGGACCGAAGACCGAATCGAGGCAATCATCGCCCACCTGAACGACCACGGAGCCAGCGATGTCAAAGGGGCGACAGCAGAAGCCTCAATTCCCGGACTCGATCACGAACGGGCGAGAGTGGACGCCGATGGCCTCTATACCGCAGACACGGTGTTGGTTCCGCTCGAAGACGGCGACCGCACAGCCGCGCTACGTGACATGGGAAAGGTAGTTATAGTGATCGATCTGAACCCGCTATCCCGATCAGCTCAAGCCGCCACGGTACCGATCGTCGACAACCTGGTTCGGGCCATGCCGAACCTGATCAGTCATGCTACAGACCTCTCGAAGGCGAATCGGGAGACTTGGGAGTCAATCGTCTCATCATTCGATTCAGAAGAAGCCCTTGATGCGGCAGAACAACGACTTCGGACGGATAACCGCCAGTGATTTTCCCTAGAGATCTTCGATTGCCCGAAGCTTCTGTTCAACCCCTGCAGGGGCTCCACTCGGGCCGTCACGGACTCGGTGATCGGGGATCAGTATCGGTGCCGGATTGCCATCAAGTGCTTCGCGTATCACAGTTAAATCAGCCTCGTCGTCCGGATCAAACTCAGCCGTCATGCGGGCCAGTTGTTCGACGGAGACCTGTTCGCCGAACGGTATCTCTCTGACTACCTCAAGAATCTTCCGCTGATCAGTCGGCACAGTCAAGGCTATCGTCACGTCGGAGAAATCGTCCTCGGTTCCTTCCAGGTAGGCTGCAATCCGGTCCAACAGCGGATGTTCGGATTCGGCTTCTGCCGGCGCAGTTGACGGGAAGTCGACCGAGAGAACCCGCTCTTGGGCGAGCCCAATCTGGACGGCACAGCCCAAAAACGGAATGTCACGGGCGTAGATGCCCGCGGTTTCGTCCATGGAGAAGCGTGGGGGCAGTCCCCCTTGAAGATTTGTGTCAGATCAGAGAACGGCAACTCTGGCAGCCGGTGGTTGTGTGGCTTAGCTCTGTTCCACCTCCGAACGGACCGGTCCGCCACAGGCGGGACAGTTGAGTCGCTCCCGATCGTATGGCCATTCGCAGTACGCACAGCGAAACGGGGCATTGCCGGCGCGCGACCCAAATTTCCAGCAAATTAATTTTATTGTTTTTGTGATTTTTCCCATATCTCAATCGGTTTGTTTATTGTTATCCCGAATTGGCGGAGGTAGCTCATACTTTTGTGGTTAGTTTTTAATTCTGTACAATTTACCTGTGCCGTCATACTAATATAAAACTTGTGTATAGACCAATATTCATCAGAGATTCACTAGAATGTAACGAGAATTGGAATAGAAGTACTAAGTCGTTGTATTTTTTCGGAGTATTCGAAATGGTACAGAGTAAGACGGTAGACGGAAGTCTTATGTACAACTCTGTTCAGTAGTGTACAGTAATGGATAATGAAGTGCTCGCCCCGGCCGTTCAATCAATCCTAGCGTCGGCCCGCGAGCGCCCCACGAAGGATCGACGGCTCGAGGTATCGGCCCGGTCGCTCTCCGCTGCACTCCGTCGCGCTGAAGCAGCTGGGCGTGTCCCGCTCATCGCTGAATACAAACCCACCAGTCCGACGACAGAGGGAACATCGGACCAGGATCCCGCTACGGTCGCTCAAGCGTTGGTTTCCGGTGGTGCGTCAGCCATCTCCGTCCTCACAGAGCCGGACCACTTCGGGGGCCACTCAACTCACCTAACGGCCGTTCGATCGGCCGTCGATGTGCCGGTGCTTCGAAAGGATTTCATTCTGCGGGCGGCCCAATTAGATACCGTCGCAGCCGACGCGGTCTTACTCATTTCCAGCTTTCTCTCCGACGACGAACTGACGACGCTCGTAGACGCAGCTCACGAACGAGGGTTCGAGGTCCTGGTCGAAGCTCACACTCGTGACGAACTCCACCGGGCCGTCGCAACCGACGCAGATATGCTCGGAATCAATAACCGAGACCTCACCCGCCTTGACGTCGACTTGGGGACCTTCGAATCCGTGGCACCCGCCGCACCCGGCGATGTCCCGCTGCTCGCGGAGAGTGGTATCACGACTCCGGCAGATGTTCGGCGGATGCGAGCCGCAGGTGCCGACGGTCTCCTTGTGGGATCAGCCATCATGGACGGAGATCCCCTCGAAACGACCAGATCTCTGGTCCACGCGGAGGAAACGGATGACTGAGTCCGACTCGAACTACGGGGGTCAGTACGTCCCAGAGGCACTAATGCCGGCAATCGAAGAACTGGAGTCGGCATACGAAGCGTACGTGGTGGCAAACGAGGACGGCTTTCGTGACGAGTGGCAGCGCCGGCTTCGAGAGTTCGGGGGGCGACCGACTCCATTACAACATGCCGAGAACCTCTCTGCCAGGTACGATCGAGAGATCTATCTCAAACGCGAAGATCTCCTGCACGGCGGGGCACACAAGCTCAACAATGCGCTCGGGCAGGTCCTCCTCGCGAAGTACATGGGAAAAGAGCGGGTTATCGCCGAAACCGGGGCCGGCCAGCACGGCACGGCGACCGCGATGGCGGCAGCCCACCTCGACATGCCTTGTGAAATCTACATGGGCGAAACGGACATGCGACGACAGCGACCAAACGTAGTTAGAATGCGACTCAACGGGGCAACCGTCACCCCGGTGACCACCGGTTCGGGAACACTCAAAGAGGCCATCTCAGAAACCATGCGGGATTGGGCCCAAACCGTCGAACGGACCCATTACGTCATCGGCAGTGTCGTCGGGCCAGCTCCGTTCCCAGCGCTCGTGAGAGACTTTCAGGCAGTCATCTCCGAAGAGGCTCGAGACCAAATCCAGGCGGCCACCGGTAGACTCCCTGATTCGGTCGTCGCCTGTGCCGGCGGTGGATCGAATACGATGGGGAGTTTCCAGGCGTTTCGGGACGATACAACGGTCGACCTGTACGCCATCGAAGCCGGCGGGGCCGGCCTGACAGTGAACGCCGACAGTGGCGTTGCCCCCCACTCGGCATCGCTCTCGACCGGAGCCGACGGTGTACTACACGGCGCACGCACTCGCGTGCTCCAGGACAATCACGGTCAAATCGTCGAATCACACTCTGTTTCGGCCGGGCTCGATTATGCTGGCGTCGGGCCTGAATTGGCCGCGCTCGTAGCTGCAAATCGGGTTCGGGCCGAGACCGTCGACGACGACGGGGCACTCGAAGCGGTCCATCGGCTCGCCCGGCTCGAAGGCATTCTGCCCGCTCTCGAGTCGGCTCACGCGATCCAATTCCTCGAGACGACCGACGAAGACCTCGGGGAGGTCGTCGTACTGACTGTTTCCGGACGGGGCGACAAGGACGTCGAAACCCTTCTGGAAGAGACAGCAGAACGCGACCTTGACGTTGAGTGGGAGCCACCGGCCCCATCCAGTCCGGGAAGTGATGACGCGTGAAGTCTTCGCTCGCATCGGCATTCGAGCCCGAACCGGCATTCATCCCGTACCTGGTCGCGGGCGACCCGTCTTTCGAGGAGTCAATGCGGTACGTCGAGGCGTTGGAAGCCGGGGGCGCCGACGCCATCGAACTGGGTCTGCCCTTCTCCGACCCGATCGCCGAGGGACCGACGATTCAAGCTGCCATTGGTCGAGCACTCGAGGCCGGCATGACACCCACTAGATACTTTTCATTCGTCGAACAGCTCTCTGTCGATATCCCACTCGTCTGTATGACGTACTACAACCTCGTCCTCCAATACGGCGAAACCACCGGACCTGAAGCGTTCGTAACCCGCGCAGCTGAGGCGGGAATTGCTGGGCTAGTCATTCCCGACCTTCCCTACGAAGAGGCCCGTCCCCTCCAGTCTGCCTGCGAGGCCGCCGGCCTAGACCTCGTCTTCATCGTCGCCCCGACTACCACGGACGAACGTCTCCGCTCCGTCCGCGACCGTGCCAGTGGCTACGTATACGTCCAGGCCAGACTCGGAACGACGGGTGCTAAAACCGACGTGAGTGACCGGACTGCCGCCTCACTCGAGCGTTTGTCTGATTGGGACGTCCCGCTGGCGGTTGGGTTTGGGATTTCGACCGGAGCACAGGCCGAAGAAGTGGTCGCGGCGGGGGCAGATGGCGTCATCGTCGGTAGCGCACTCGTCGACATTATCGCATCGGGGATTGACGACAACAAACCAACAGACGCAATCGCTACAGATCTCTCCACAGCAGCTCGCGAATTCAAGGACGGAGCCGTCGCCGGATCACCGGCGCCAAGGACTACAGACAAGTAAGCTACCCATGACTGAAGTCAAGGGCGTTCCCCGCGGAGGATTCTGCCCCTGCTTCGAGCAGTGTCACAGGCCCCAGTTCACGGCGTTGGGTCGCGGTCCTTCCGCGACCCTGCGCC
>CAZKGF010000075.1:4735-8639 GCA_964552115.1 uncultured Halobacteriales archaeon | reverse complement strand
CCGTCGACGTGGCTGAGGTCCACGACGCGTTCACCGTCTGTGAGGCACTCCTCGCCGAGGCGGCTGGGTTCGCTCCCCGCGGTCACGGCATCGAGACGGTCCAGGAACCCGCAGAACGGACGGAGGGTTGGACCGACGTCCAGATCAACACGAGCGGCGGCCTCAAGGCACGTGGCCACCCGATCGGAGCGACTGGCCTGGCACAAGCGATCGAGGCCTATGAGCAACTCACCGGCCAGAGCGGTGATCGTCAGGTCCCCCATGCCGAGGTTGCCCTGTGTCTGAACGAAGGCGGTGTCGCCGATGCTGCAACGGCTGCCCACGTGTTGGAGGCCCACTCATGACGGAAGATCCGCGCTCGCCGGACACGTTCACCGCGGAGAGTCCCTTCACTCTCCCCGGCTTTTTCGACGCCATGGCCGACGACCGCCTGGTAGCCGCGGTCTGTGAGTCCTGTGGCACAGCCCTCATCCCGCCACGGCCGGCGTGCTATGACTGCGGGTCACGGTCGGTCCGTATCGAAGAACAGCCACCCCACGGAACGATCGTCAGCCACACGGCCGTTCATCGGCCCCCGACGCCGTTCGAATCGTTAGCACCCATTACCGTTGCAATCGTCGAACTCGAATCCGGCGCGCGGCTCACGGGCCGAGTGACAGCAAATCACGACGCGGTGTCTATCGGGGACCCGGTGGAGTTTGCTGTCAGAGCGCCGTCGGAGGTCCCAATCTCGACAGCGGATCTCTTGTCATACGAAGCAGACTGGCCGTTCCACGTCTTCGAGCCGACCGCTTGATCGGCGAAAACACCGAGACGGTTATACGGTCTCCTCCGTTGGATTCTGACCGTGAACCTCCGCGGCCCGGTTGTTTCCGTCGACGAAACGCGAACCGTCGAAACCGGGTCCGGGACTGCGGAACTCTGTGAAGTTTCACTCGAACCCGACAGAGGTACAGCCACCCCGGTCACGGTCACACTCTGGAACAAGTGGACCGAGACCGGCGACGTCCTCCAGCCCGGGATGGAACTGGCGGTCTACGACGCCAGCGAACGGGAGTATCGTGGCGAACGCCAGTACGCAACCCAGGCCGAGACTCGGGTCGTCGTCGAACCCGATTTCCTCGTCGACGTGACAGATCTCAGAGCGTGGGTCCAGTGCCCGCGGATGTACTACCTCAACAAGATAGGCGGAACCCCACTTGCCGAGCCGGTTGTCACCGGGACGATCGTTCACGATGTGTTCGGCGATCTGCTCCGAGGCCGCGAGGTAGAAGCGGCTGTCTCGGCACGGGTCGAGGAAGCCGGCTTGGAACTCGGCCTGCTTGGTGTCGATGCGGATTCGATTACCGACACAGTCCAGGACCATGCCCGCGCGATCCAGGGGTGGCTCGACCAGGGGACGCTCACCGAGCCAGACGAATGGCGATCCGAACAGACCCTCCTCAGTGAGCGGTATGGACTCAAAGGGCGTGCCGATGCGGTTCGGCGGGGGATGCCGGTCGAACTCAAAACCGGGAAAAATACGACCCGGGAACCACGGTTTCAGGACAAAGTGCAGGCGGTTTGCTATGCGATATTGCTCGGCGAACAACAGGGCGAACCACCCGAAATGGGAACGCTCCTGTATACGAAAAACGCCACCGTCGATCGCGCAGAGATGGACGGCGATCTGTCTCCGGCAAAAGAGTTCACGATCGGCCGCGGACTCAGGAATTTCGTGCTACGGGCCAGAAACGAACTCGCCGCAATCGAGTACGAAACTGGCGTTCCCACCGGCTACGAGGGTGACGCTACCTGTGACTATTGCTTCGAGCAAGACACCTGTTTGGCGGTCTCGGGCCTGCTCGACCAGGAATCCAAAGCAGGGCAGATCGGCGAGCCACTTCCGGCACACGAACGTGAGTACTTCGATAGTTTTTACCGCGCGATCGAGGCCGAACGCCGGGCCGTCCACCGCGAATTTTCGCGGCTTTGGACGGAGTCTGCGGAAGAACGAGCGGCGAACGACCGTGCGCTCGTGGGACTGACACCGACAAAGACCAGTCAGTTACCCGGTGGTCGGTGGGAATTACGAACCCAGGGGACCGGCGCCGTCTCGAAGATCCGTGAGGGAGACCTCGTTTTGGCCAGTGATGGGGACCCGGCCGGCGGCCAGGCAGAACTGGCCCGAGTCGAGCGAATCGATCCCCAGATCGACGACACAGAAGCCACCGGTCAAGAGATCGTCGTTACGACGGACGAGCGGATCGACCTCCGGAGACTGGACGTCTACCCATCGGAACTGTCTACCGATCGGCTGCTGACGGCGCTGCACGATGCCGTGTTGCGACGACCCGCGAGCGCCAAAGCAGTCCTGTTCGAACGGCGCGAGCCAACGTTCGAACCCGTCGAGGAAACATTCCTGCCCTCGAACGAATCCCAAGACCGGGCCGTTCGCAAGGCCGTCGGCGCCGCTGACTGTGCCCTCATTCATGGGCCACCGGGGACAGGCAAAACCCACACACTCGCTCGAGTGGTTCGGGCCCTGATCGATCGAGACCAGCGGGTCCTTCTCTCGGCGTTTACCAATCGAGCAGTCGACAACGCCATCGAGGCCCTCGAAGCACAGGGGTGTACCGACCTCGTCCGGATCGGCACAAAAAGTGGGGTCAGCGAGTCGGCCCAACCGTATCGCCTTCGGCGGGCTGGCGATCCCACGTCACGCGCAACAGCACTGGAGACAGCCCCAATCGTCGCCGCAACGACCGCATCGTGTGGCTCGCGGATCATGCGAGAGCAGTCCTTCGACGTCGCCATCGTGGACGAAGCGGCCCAATTGACCGAACCAGCCACGCTAGCTGCGACGGCACTCGCCGACCGGTTCGTCCTCGTCGGCGACCACCACCAACTGCCTCCGGTCGTTCAAGCCGACACCGGCGCCGACGCCACCGTAGCGGATCTGAGTCGATCCCTGTTCGAACGGCTCGTCGATACGTACCCGGACGCAGCCGTCCGCCTCAACCGCCAGTATCGCATGGCTCAGCGGATCCAGGCGTTCCCTTCGGCCGAATTTTACGACGGCACGCTCCGTCCTGCTGACGGGTCGGTTGCCAGCCAACACGTCGATGACATAGATGGCGTGGACTCGTCGGCACTGCCCGAACACTTGCGCGACCGTGTCGTCTTCGTGGACCCGGATGGAGAGGCAACGGGGAACACGAACCCGGCCGAGGCAACTGCGGCCGCGGAGACGGTCCAGGCGTATCGAGCGGCTGGAGTGCCTGCCGACGCCATCGGTGTGATCGCCCCCTTCCGAGCGCAGGTCGCCGCGATTCAACACCGAACGCCGGACGCAGTAACCGTAGACACTGTCGATCGGTTTCAGGGATCGAGTAAGGCTGTGATCGTGATATCATTCGTCGCGACAGGCTCGCTCGACGGGCCGATCTTCGAGGACTACCGTCGGGTCAATGTGGCACTGACGAGAGCCAAAAACGCACTCGTCATCATCGCCGACACGGCCGCACTCCAGTCCGACGACACCTACCGGCGGCTTCTCGAGTGGGCGCGGTAGTCGCCACCGACCGGAACCACTTATGCGCGACGACCCGAACGATGACCGAATGTCCTACGAAGTGCCCCTCGGCTCGGGAACGGTGTCGTTTCGCCTCCCCGAGGCCCGAGTCGATGTGGCACGGCCATCGGGCGCCCAATCCATCGACGTCCCCGCGGCCGCCCGAGACGCGTTATCCTTCCCGTATGGGCCCCCGCTGAGTGAACGGGCGAATGCCGATGATTCCGTGGCAATCGTCGTTACAGACGTTACCCGCGCCACACCGGACGACGAGCTGCTCACCGCGCTCCTGGCAGAACTACACTACGCCGGCGTGGACCGAGAGCAAGTAACCGTCGTGGTGGGCCTGGG
>CAZKGF010000075.1:0-4635 GCA_964552115.1 uncultured Halobacteriales archaeon | reverse complement strand
GGCGCGGGTGGGGAATCACTCATCCGGCACACCCACGGGCCTGAAATGCTGTCGAACGAGGGGGTTCGATTGGGCCGAATTACCGCCAATCCATTTCGAGAGCTTCTCGATCGGGCAGGGGAACTCGCTGGCCCCGATTTCTGCCTCAACGTAACCCACGGCCCGGACGGGGTGTTTGGCGTTGCCGCGGGAGCCCCCCGAGCGGTCGTCAAAGAGTTGGCTACCGTCGCTCGCGACGCCCTCTCGGTCGGTGTCGAGGACTCGTACGACGCAGTGATTGGGGGAGTGGGCGCACCGAAGGACGCAAACCTGTATCAAGCCTCTCGGGCAGGGACCTACGTCGTATTGGGTGCTCATAACCCGCTCCGCTCCGGCGGTCGGATGGTATTCCCGGCTGCGCTTCCGGAAGGGGCCGGGACGGGAACCGGCGAACGCCGGTTTTACGAGTGGTTGTCGAACGCTGAAAGCCCGCAGTCGCTGTACGATGAAATGCGTGGCGGGTACGAAGCCGGTGCCCAACGCGCATTCGTGGTTGCACGGTCGTTACTCGACCACGAGTTTTGGGTCACCAATACTGAACAGCCAGACGTCGTCGAAGACTGCCTGATGCACGCCGCCTCCACAGTCCCCGATGCAATCGAACCCGACAGTGACGTCTTGCTGGTCCCTGACGCCCTGAACACGCTACTAGAACGGGATTAGACGTGCTCGGCGGGCATCAGATCCTCGAAGGACTGGTCGTCCAGCCACTCACACAGGGCCACCAGATGGTCGAGAGCAGATTCGAATAACTCTTCGCCGATCTCCGGGGTCGCGTCCGTCTGATCGCCGAGAACGCCATTGTCGGTATTGTCGATCGAGTCATAGAAGGTGCGGGCACCGTGCACAGAGCCGACCGTCTCCCAATCCAAGAGGCCGCCGTCGCGGGCTGCCTCCAACCGATCGTCGTGTACCAAATCGCCCGCGAGGTGCTGGATGAGGGCAGTCTCTTTCGGACCGCCGTGGGGGCCAGGCTGCTCGAACCGCTCTTCGATGAGCTCCGGAATCGATTCGTCCCACATCCACTCGATAGCATACGCGGTTTCGTCTTCGCGAAGCCGGCGCCCGACCTCTCGAAGGTGGGTCACGTTCCCGCCGTGTGCGTTGACGAAAATCACGCGATCGATGCCGTGATAGGTGAGATTTCGCGTCAGGTTCTCGACGTAGGAGCGAAACGCCGGCGGGTCGACCCACATCGTGCCGTGGAACTGTCTGTGATGGGCGCTGACGCCGATGTTGATCGTGGGTGTACAGAGAAATCCCGTTCGTTCGGCGGCGTGGCGGGCAAACCCCTCTGCGATGAGGTGATCGGTCCCTTCCGGCAAGTGAGGGCCATGTTGTTCCGTCGACCCGAGTGGCACGAGGGCAATCGATTCCTCCGCAAAATAAGATTCCAGGTCCGGCCACGCTTCGTCGGCAAGGTACATGACCGATCATCAGGCCGGCAGGCCAAAGGCGCTACGAAGAGAATTACGGAAATTCGAGGAGAAAGCCACGCGCGTTAGCGCGGGGAGGATATCAATCTGGACTAATAATGCCTGCCGCTTCGGATTCGTCGTCGCCGATGGCACGTCGGACGCGCTCGTGAAACTCGGCGAGGACAGCGCTATCGTCGTCTGCAAGGACCACGTCGCTCGCCAGCAGCGTCGCCAGACCGAACGCCCTGGGAGAGGGGGTCTCCACCCGGAGTGTTTCGACGGATATCTCACCCGCCTCAAGCCGTGCCAGGAACCGTTCGATCGCCTCGACGTGTAACTTGTCCTCGAGGAGTTCCCGAAACGTCTCCTCGATCACGACAAAGTCCTCGAGGGAATCCGCAAACTCGAACAGCATTTCCGCGTCGAACTGCTGTTCACTCGCTGACTTCTCGTAGCCCTTGTACCGCGAGAGGACCAGCAGCGATCGGGTAGCATTGATGCGGAAATACCGTTGGAGGAGATCGGTCCCAGTCAAACTCTCCCGGAGTTTGTGTCGGACGGACTCGGGATCGAGATCGGCAACGATGGCCTCGAAGTCGACTTTTCGATTGAGTGGCATCGAAAGGCTGAACCCCGAGTCAGCGACGGCGACGCGGACGTTGGCGTCCACTGCATTGGCAACGCGATCGGCCAGGAGGCGCGAGAGCCCGTCGTTGAACCGTCGCCCGTAGATGGAGTGGACGTAGTACCGTCGTTCGTAATCATCGTGGTCGCGCTCGGTCTCGATTACGAGCCGATCGGGCGTGGCGACACTCTCCGGCCCACCGTACGCCAGTTGGTCGTCGAACGTCTGAGACAGTGCCCGTGCGGCGTTGTCGTCGATGGGAAACTCGCGCAACCAGACACGGACGCGTGAGGCCCCACCCCGCTCGTACTGTTCCAGGAGATCGCGTTGAAACGCCAGGATTTCCCGGCCCAGATCATACGAGAGTGGCAAGCGCTCGGAGTACCACGAGGGCACGGTCGGCCGATCACTCGTCGGGTCGACATACACGTTCGACCCCCGGCGATATCGGTACTCGTAGCGCTCTCCACCCAGGACGAATACCTCGCCCGGATCGAGCGTATCGAGATACTCTTCATCGAGTTGGCCAACCCATTCGTCGGCCGAACGCGTGAAGACGGAGACGGAGAAGCTATCGGGAATCGTCCCAATATTGGTCATGTAGATAACGCGAGCCATGCGTCCCCGCTTGCCGATCAGGGGTTCGCCCACCTCGTAGTCCGGATAGTGATGGGCACCGTCCGGTGGGTCGTTCGTGTCCCGCCAGATCTTCGCGTAGACGTTCCGGTTTTCGAGGCCGTCGTAGTCGGCAGTGAGATACCGGCATAGCTGTTCCCAGTCATCGTCGGTATACCGGCGGTAGGGATGAGCCCGCTCGAGAACGTCACGAACGTCGGATTCGGGGAGCGGTCCGTTGATAGCCATGCCGTAGACGTGTTGGATGGCGACGTCCTGGGGCGTCTCCGGCATGAATACCCGGTCGACGAATCCCGCTTCGGCCCGCTTGAGCATGACGGCGGTTTCGACCAGCTCGTCGTGGTCCAGCGCGATCACACGGCCAGTGACTGTCTCGCCGAGTTGGTGGCCGGCCCGGCCGACCCGCTGGAGGAGGGATGCGACACTTTTTGGAGAGCCGATCTGGACGACGAGGTCGACGTGGGGCATGTCGATGCCGAGTTCGAGCGAGGTCGAAGTCGTCACAACAGCCAAATCCCCGGCTTTGAGTTGTGCCTCGACGGCCTGGCGGGGTTCTTTGGCGAGACTGCCGTGATGACACGCCGAGTTCGATTCATCGAACGCAGCAAACCGCTCGCGTAACTCGTGAAGAACCCGTTCTGCCCCGGAGCGAGTGTTGGTAAACACGAGTGTATTCGTGTGGGCCTCGATCAGTTCCGCGAGCTCGTCGTACAATCGATCACGAATCGTCGATTGAGGGGTATGGATCAGGTCGGCAGCCGGGCTGGTGAGTTCGATATCGAAGTCACGACTGAATCGGGTGTCGACGATTTCGTACGGTCGGGGGTCCCCTCCCCGCCCCTGGTGGCCGACGAGAAATTCCGCCATTTCGTCGAGGGGCTCCACGGTCGCCGAACAGCCAATCCGGGTCGGTGATTCCGAGCAAAGCCGTTCCAGACGCTCCATCGAGACAGCCAGATGCGAGCCACGTTTGTTCGCCGCCAGACTATGAATCTCGTCGACGATGAGGTACTCGACAGTCTCGAGTTTCTCTCTAAATTTCGGGGCGTTCAACAGAATAGCCAGCGTTTCGGGTGTCGTATTCAAAATATGGGGCGTCTGCTCCAACATACGCTGACGGTCGGCCGACGGTGTGTCGCCGTGTCGAATCGCGTGACGGACATCCACTGACTCGCCGCTCTCGGCCAACCGATCGCTAACCGCATCAAGCGGGACTTCTAAATTTCGATGGATATCGTTGGCCAACGAACGCAGCGGTGAGACGTACAGGCAGTAGACAGAATTCGCTAGATCTCCCGAGCGGTCCCGTTCGAACAGTTCGTCGAGAATGGCAGTATAACACGCTAAGGTCTTCCCGCTGCCGGTGGGTGCACAGATGAGCGCGTTGTCACCGTCGTCGATGAGCGGGATCGCTTCCTTCTGCGGTGGTGTGAAAAAGCCGCCGTTTTCGGGGACGAACGACCCGAATTGATCGATCCACCAATCCTGTAAAACCGGGTCAAGGCGGGCCAATACGGCCCCATCGTCGATCGACACGGTCGTTGGGTCGTACGACCAGTCCCGGGCTGCCAGCCGCTGGCGGACCTCCATCCTGCACGTGTTCGGGGAGCCGACACCTTGTGGGTTCCGAGACCGGAGCGAAAGTGGTCTGGATGGTGTCCCGCAACCGGTCGCAGGCGTGGAGGGCGTTGGCCATCGAGTCCCGCAATACTTTGAGCGGACTGCGAACCTCGCTTCTATGCGAGCGGTTCTGCCAGTTCCGGCGCGTCGTAGGTATCACGCAGCGTCCGGTCGAACTGGCCACCTTTTTGGCTGGCAATCGTTACAATCACGAACTCCTCGGCCGCCGGGCGAAGGACGAACACGGCCCGGGGCCCGGACTCTGCGTGATCGTTTATCCGATCGAGTAACGGCTCG
>CAZKGF010000074.1:0-8642 GCA_964552115.1 uncultured Halobacteriales archaeon | reverse complement strand
TCATTTTGTGGATGGAGGTGATGGCGCGACAATAAGTAATAACTCATTCTCAGGTTTCCGAATCGGGATTCAGGCCACCGGCCAGCAAGATTTCATCATTCAGAATAATTCGATAACTGGAATCCGTTCATCAGGCATCATCTTGGAGTCTCATTCAGGCGATCAAACTTCTAATAACGTGAAAATAACGGGTAATATAGTTAAACTCACTAAAGCAGGTAAAGCTGCTGACACTGGAGTAATTCGTGTCGTAGATCACGACGGCAATGATTTAGGAGAGATCGAAATTCTAAACAATAATATTTTTGGAAACAAAATTTCTGCGGGAATAAAAATTCAAGGAGGGGACGTTGATTTACTGGGCAACGATATTCAAGCAGTTGCAAATGGAACAGATATTAACTTAAGTAAATTGGCAGGCGATTTGGATATGTCCTTGAATTCTATTAGCCGAGGAAGCACGGGCTTCTATTCTCATGGGGATGCTGGGTCAAATGATCTAAACATTATGTTAAATACATTTGATAACCTTACTAGAGGTCTCGTCATTGGATCTGATTTTCAAATTGGTAATGGGACGTTTTCTGGAGTGTTAAACGACGTTACAAACACTTCAGAAGCAGGCCTTCTTATGTCCTCGAAGAAATTTTCTTCCCCCGTTTCCTCCGATGATATCAATCTAAATTACACGTATTGGGGGAATAAATCTGGACCAAGTGGAGATAGCTCGGTCCCCGGTGCCTATGGGGATGGATCTGAAGTCAAGACGAAAAATACTACGTCAATATCATTCCACCCCTTCCTAACCCACTCGATCGACGAGTTCACGCCGGCCCAACGAAACGGCGATCAACTCGTTCTTCTTGAAAATCCTCGTTTCCCTGTCACGGGAGAACCCGTGGCTGACGTGGGAGGCGTGGGCCTGACTCTCCTCGGTCAGGATCACGGCGTGACACCGAACGACATCGCCATCATCGAACCGATTTCGACTGACGCTCCGTCCGGCTCGACTCCGCTGAGTGGGACAAACGTGGCACGCTTGGATCTCTCGAGCCCGAGCCCAGGGATGACGACCGTCGAGGCCCACGATACCACCGGCGCAGTCACGAGCGATTCGATCGACCAGCGAATCACCGGCAGTGTCACCGGGATCGATTTGGCTGTCGATTCGGAGACGCTGCGATCGGGTGGGTCGATCAATGCGACCGCCCAGCTAGTCGACGCTGCGGGAGACCCATCGCGCCGCCAGGGCGTCGAAACGACGTTCTTTATGGAGAATCAGGCTGGTGCCGGTGCGACCATCGACAGCCAGACCGACTTTACGAACAACCGGGGCAAGGCAACGGCGACGATTGCGGCCGACGACCTCGAACCCGGGCGATCATTCACGCTGTTCGTCGATGCAGCCGGCATGACTGAGAGCGTGGAACTGTCGACGGCGAAGGGTGAACCGACGACGGTCGAAATTACCCTAGACGACGCGCCTATCGAGCCGGATGCGGCTGCCGGCGTTGACACCCCACACAATCTGACCGTCCACGTCGAAGATGCCGCCCAGAGCAGTTTGGCCGCGATCGACGTGGCACTATCGGCAAACGGGTCGGTCTTCGATGCCGGTACTCGGACGACGGCGACCACGGATACGGCCGGCAACGTGACGGTCCCGATTCGGTTGCCGACCGATGCGGGGCCGGTTTCCCTCACAGCGACAGTCTCGGATGTGTCGGCGACGGCGTCGGTGACAGCAACGCCGGCCAACGCGACTGCGCTGGCCTTTGTTGGCGAGACGCGATCGTTCGCTCCTGACGACGATCTCGATCGCGTCGTTCAGATCGTCGATCGCTACGGTAACCACAACGCGACCGCGACGCTGTCGGATCCGGCCGTGACGCTCTCGACGGACGATTCCGCCGACGTTAGCGTGGCCGGAAGTGCCTCGGCAACGCGGACCCTCGACGAAGATAATACCGTGGCCTTCGCCGTCGACGCCGAGAGTGCCGGATCGGCGACGCTGACGGCGACTGCCGCCGACCCCGCGATCGACGCCGTCGCTGATGGGTTCGAAGTGGCCCACGCGGCCAACCTCTCGGTCCGAGTGGACCATCCCCTGGCGACGACCGGGGCGACGGCACCAGCGACGCGAACGACGGCGACGCTGACCGCCCAGTTGTACGACGAATACGGAGAGCCACTCGATCTGGCTGGAGAGACGATCTCCTTCGCTCGGCAGTCGGGCAGCGGGGCGATGTTGCATCGCAGCGGGGCGGTTGGGGCTGTTACCCGAGAGAACGGGTCCGTGTCGGTGCAGATCGACGCCACGGCTACCACCGAGGAAACCACGTTCGTCGGACTGGCAGACAACTACTCGCTCCAGGACTCTGTGACGGTCCACACGACCGGGCCGGCCGAATCGATCGGGGTGTGGCCGACCAACGACACAGTAGCCCCTGGTGGCGAGACGCCCGTCGAGGCAGGCTTCGTGGACAGCGCAGGTCGCATTGTGCCCCGAACAGAAGCAATCCAAATGGCGGCCGGGCAGGGAACCTTCGGGACGGAATCGAATCGGACTACCTTCGACGAGGCTGGTAATGCGCTCGCTACCTATTCCTATCGAGCCCCCGACCAGGCGGGCACAGCGACGCTGACGGGGTTGGGCGGCGGGCTGGCCGGGACGGCGACGGTGGCTGTCGAGGAGACAGCCACGGTCGACCTCGCTGTCGAGCCTGCCGAACTCACAGCTAACAGGTCGGCCACATTGCAGATTGCCGTTGCACCCACTGAGTCGGACGCTGACGTTGGTGCGACGACGGTCGACCTGACCGGCCCGGGCGTCTCGGTCAATACGACGACGAATGCGTCGGGCCACGCCGCCGTTGACATTCTTCCGACGGCGACCGGCAACCTGACTGTGAGCGTCGACCCGGCCGGCTATCGGGCTGAGTCGGTGACACGCCCAATCGTCGGGAGCCCAACGACGGCGCCGGTCGAACTGTCGAACCTTTCGGTCACGAATGGCGGGCAGATTACCAATCTCGGCTCTGAAGCGCCGGTCGACATCTCCGCCGACGTGTACAATCCGGGCGCAGAAACCGAGACTCACCTGTTCGAATGGCGTATCGATGCTGACGGAAACGAGACGGTTGAAGCGAGCGAAGTTCGGAATTCGTCGGCTGTCTCGGTGGCTGGAGGGGCACACTCGACGGTCGAGTTCGAGAACGTCTCTCTCGCTGGATTGCCCCGCGAGACGGCGATTGCGTACGGCGTCTTTGGCGCGAACGCCTCGGTGACCGATACGCTGTCGCTCCCGGTAGTCCCACAGCCCACGCTGCCTGGCTTCACTGCTCCGTCGACTGACACCGATGGCGACGGGCGCCTCGAGGACGTCAACGGCCAAGACGGTCTGGACGTTCTCGATGTCGTTGCGCTCTTCGATAGCCTCGGGGCTGATCCGGTCGTCGACAATCCGACGCTCTACGACTTCAATGACGATTCGGCTGGTATCGTCGACATTCTCGACGTGGTGGCGTTGTTCGACGAATTCTCCTGAGGGCAGGCTGGGCGGACCGTGGGCTCCAACCCCATACGTGATCTATCCACGAATTCACTGATTTTTGACGTGTTTGGATAGAATTCGTCGGCGGAGTGCTCACATCGCGGCGTGGGGCCCGTATTCGACCAACGCGACGAATGATGGTAAGTGGGACTCTCAAACCAACCGATAAATATAATTTGATAGTTTGTCCCTCGTGTAATCAAACGCATCGCAAAAACCGCCGGACATCATAGGGAAATATAACTAATAATCGTCTCTCGACATATCTATCAGTGAAACATGACCGATCAAAGCCAAAAACCATTAATGGGAGGTGTGTGTCCTCGCCGTGTGATGCAGTGATGGCGTGTGGTCACGGAGGAACTGGCCGCACACGGCGGGGCGAGGTCGAACAATCCAGATGACACGACTATGTAAGCGGGTGAATTCGCTTTCGTCGTGTATCGTACCTGAAACCAATAACAGAATATGACAGAAAAAACAAATGTATCGCGTCGAGCGGTGATGGGAGCGTTGGCGGCAGCAGTGGCTGGCAAGGCGACCGGGGTCGGGGCAGCTGACACGGGAGCCACCGCAGAATCGCCGGGGAGTGCCGAGTCACTCCAAGTCGAAAATTATGCCAACAGAGCCGGCCGAGTCGATACGGAGGGCTTCAACGACGCGTTGAACGACTACAGTAACGGCGTCATCAATAGTTCGGAATTCAACTCCGTGAAGACAGCGTGGCAAAACGGGGAGCGAGTGGTTAACAAGGAGGTAATCCAACTCTCGGATAACATCAGCAGTGACACCACGCTGGAGAAAAACCCGAACAATCCATCCGGTGAGGCGGTCGTCTATCAAGTCACCAGCCACATTTCGGTCAGCGCCCAACTGACGCTCGAGGCTGGCGTCGTGATGGAGTTCACGCAGGGCACCGAGCTAAACATCGGGAGTAACGGGACGATCATCGGCGAGGGAACTTCTCAGGATCCCATTCTATTCACGGCGACGAACGCACGACCAGGTTGGTGGAATGGCATCGATGTCGAGTCCTCAGACTTGGACAATATCCTGACCCAGGCCACGATCGAGTACGGCGGCCGAAACCTCAACGGCTGTATCGACGTCGGTGGGGCCAGCATCCAACTGACGGACTGTACAGTTCGCCATGGCCAGGCCTACGGGCTCTCGCTAGGCAACAACGGTGAGTTGCTCTCCGGGAGCGATAACAACACCTATACGAGGAATTTAGAGGGTGCCGCTTACGCACGCACATCGACGATGCATATGTTGTCGGCCGGGTCGAGTTACACCGGCAATTCCGACGATTACGTCTTCGTCAACTCTCAAAACATCTCCGGGGCCGGCCCGGACAGCGAGTCGAGGACCTGGGCTGCACTGGACGTGCCCTGGCGCATGGACGGTGGTCATCAGGTCGACGAGATGGCCTTGGACATCGAGGCGGGTGCGACGTTCGAATTCACCCAACAGTCCTCGCTGTTTTTCCAAAACAATGCGCGGATGCTCATCGAGGGTACCGCGGATTCGAAGATCACGTTCACCGGAACGAGCCAGCAGCGTGGCTGGTGGGACGGCATCTACGCAGAGACAACGGATACCGAGAACGTGATGGACCACGTCGTTGCGGAGTACGGCGGCAATGGCCGGCAGGGAACCGTGACCCTGGCGACGGACTTTGGCGAGTCCGCCGAACTGCAGTTCACTAATTGTACGGTCCGACATTCAGGACAGTACGGCCTCTACTGTGGCAGTAACGTGACACTTACAAACACGGGTTCGAACGAATACACCGGCAACACCAACGGCCCGGTGCACGTGCAGGCGCCGACGATGCACATGTTGTCGGACACCTCGACGTTTACGGGCAACGACAACGACTACGTCCACGTTTCGACGAACAACATCAACCTCTCGGGGCCAGAGGAGTCGATCACGTGGCAGAACATCGACGTACCCTGGCGAATCGACGGATCGCTTACCGTCAACAACGTCGAGTTGATCGTCAACGGTGGCGCGACCTTCGAGTTCACCGAATCCTCGAACCTGTTCTTCGACAACAACGCCGTGATCAACATGGTCGGGATCGAAGAAATCGAGGGCCAAGAGAACCCGATCAATGAGATCACGTTCACGGGGACCGACGAACAGCGTGGCTGGTGGGACGGTATCTACGCCGAAACCACGAATACAGACAACACGATGGAGTGGGTCATCGTCGAATACGGCGGGGACGACCGCGCTGGCAATCTCACATTGGCGACGGATTTCGGCGAGTCCGCCGAACTCAAACTCCGGCAGTGTACGTTCCGCCATTCTGCCGGCCACGGGTTGTACTGTGGCAGCAACGTCACGCTCAAAGAGACCGGCTTCAACGAGTATACCAGCAATGCCCTCGGCCCTGTCAGGGTGCAGGCGCCGACGATGCACATGTTGTCGGACAATTCGACGTTTACTGGTAACGACGAGGACTACGTGCTGGTTTCGACGAACAATATCTCGGGCCCGGGCTCCGAGGAGTCGATCCGCTGGGACAACATCGACGTGCCATGGCGGATCGACGGTGAACTCCAAGTCAACAACTACGAACTGATCGTCGATCCCGGCGCGAACTTCGAATTCACGGAAGCCTCACGGCTCCGGTTCGAGAACGGTGCCGTGATGACGATCGACGGCACCGAAAGCGATCCAATCACCTTCACCGGAACGGACGACCAACGCGGCTGGTGGGACGGCATCTACCTGGAGACCCAGAGCCTCCTCAACACGATGTCGCATACGGTCATCGAGTATGGGGCCAACAACTTGGACGGCAATCTCGAGGTTGGGACCGATTTCGGTGAAGCTGGCAATATCGAACTGAACAACTGCACGTTCCGCCACGGGGATGGCTACGGACTCAAGGCCGGATCGGACACATCATTCCCCAATAGCGGATCGAACGTGTACACGAACAACGTCTCCGGCGCGGCGGACATGCGTGCAGAGAACATCCACTACTTGTCGGCGGATTCGGACTTTACTGGCAACGACACCGACATCGTTCTGGTGCGGGATTCGAACCTCGGCAGTGGGGATCTGGCCTCCGGTCAGGATACGGCAACGTGGGACGCGATCAACGTGCCCTACGAATTCACCTCGAACACGGATCACACCATCAGTGACGTCGAACTGGTGATTGAACCGGGTGCCACGCTCCAGTTCCGCGAACAGAGTAAGCTGGAGTTCGATACCGGCTCGATTATTACGATCGAAGGGACGTCGGACAATCCGATTACGATCACCGGCACCGAGCAGATCAAGGGCTGGTGGGACGGCATCTACATCCGCTCGGAAAGTCTGCTCAATACGATCGACAACACGATCGTCGAGTACGGTGGTCGCGAGACCTGGGACGACCTGGGTATCGGGGCGAACATCGCCATGGGGCTTGAGTTCGGCGACAACGCTACCCTCACACTGACAAACTCCACCCTGCGACACAGTTCCGGAGCCGGGTTGTTCGCCGATCCGGGCGATGTCCCGGAGAACGACGCCGATATTACCTCAGTCAATACCTTTAGCGACAACGATGGAGGTGGCTATGTCCTCGACAACTAACGCGAATGACCGATCGAGTCGAACCAGATGGACGGGCATCGCACTCGTCCTCGTCGGACTACTGGCAGTTTCTGCGGTCGCGGCCGGGGGCGCCCTGGCAGCGACCGGGCAGGGACCGACGCTCGCCAATGTCGACGAGGTCGATTCCTATGCGGCGTCGATCAACACGACCGAGCGAACGGTCACCGAGACTGAGGTAACACCAGGCGGGACGACCACCGTCGAGGTGTTCGTGGATACCGAGGGTGATCTGGGCGACACCGAACTCGTTGAAATAACGGATCAGTTCTCCCAGGCCTTCGCCAACGTCGAGCACAACGCGAGCCATCCGGAAGCCAGTGCGGCTCCCGGTCCGGATAACGAGGAGTTCCTCGCCTTCTGGAACGTGAATACGGCGAATTACACCGTGTCGTACGACGTAACGCTCCCGACAGACGCGACTGTCGGTGACACCTTCGAAATCACCGGCTCGGTCGATGTGGGCGGCACGACACAGTCGCTGTCGAGTGAGACGATCACGGTCAGTGGCGAGATTCCCGACGAGACGGGCGTCAAACTCGAGCCCGCCTCCACGACGGCAACCGTCGGTGGGGACACCACCTTCGATGTCGTCGTGACAGGCGCTGGTGCCGGTGTCGGCTCGTATTCAGTGAACGTTTCATCGAGTAACGCCGCCGTTGGCGAGATAACGGGTATCCAGCACACGAACTCGCCGAGTACTGACTCCAGTCAGGTTGCAAGCGATGGGTCGTGGGGACTCGTCGCAGCCGACCTGGGGAGTAACACGCTCGCAGAAGGTGCGGCCGTGACCGTCGCCCAAGTTACCGTGGCTGCCGGGCAGACGGGCACGAGCGATCTCTCGATCGAATCCGGGGCAAGTGTGAGCAACTCCACAGGTGTGTCGTATTCCCTGTCGTCGACCAATGGCGCGTCGCTGACCGTCGAAGAAGAAGTGCAGAATCCGACGGTCGTCGACAATCCTGCGACAGACACCACCAATGACGGACGGTTGAACGACGTCAACGGCGACACGAACTTCAACATCCTCGACGTGGTGGCACTCTACGGCAACATGGAGAGTTCGGCCATCCAGGACAACCAGCAACTGTTCAACTTCAACGGCGAGGGTGGCGTCAACATCCTCGACGTAGTCGCGCTGTACGGGCAGTTGTCGTAATTTCGGTTCGTCGTTTTTTCGTTTTTGCGTGAATCGATGTGGGACGTTCCCGTGGTGGAACTGTACGTGGGATGGGAGCTGATGGATCCCACCTGTACCTGCGGCCCGACGTGGCGAATATTGAGCGTAGCCCGGCCAACTGTAGGTATTATGTACTAGGCGTAACATGTCGCAGAGGCATGGCCAGCGAGACTGGACCGACATCGTCAGCATCTGGCGAACGCCGGCGAGGCGGGTTCGACGAGACGTGCCCGAATGGCGCCAGGCTGGCTGTTGTCGGTCGCGTACGCCGCCGGGTTGCTGGACTCGTGT
>CAZKGF010000073.1:0-8680 GCA_964552115.1 uncultured Halobacteriales archaeon | reverse complement strand
TCGACCGTCGCCAAATCGACGAGGTCACTCAAGACGCCTGGGAGGACATCCTGGATGTCCACCTCGATGGTGTCCGACGAGCGATCCAGACCTTCGCACCTGAAATGGACGATGGAAATATTATCACGATTTCGTCCATGACAGCCCAAATTGGAATTCCGAATCTAGCAGCATATACGGCGGCGAAGGGCGGCGTCGAGTCACTCACCAGGGCGGCAGCGAAGGAACTGGGACCAGGAATACGCGTCAATTCGATTGCACCCGGGTTTTTCATAACGCCGTTGAATCGAGACACATACGCCGAAGGGACCGAACGGCGAGAGTTGATCGACCGTCGGACAGCGATGGATCGGATCGGTGAGACAGAGGAACTCGTCGGCGCAGCGATCTACCTCGCCTCGGACGCGGCGGCCTACACGACCGGCGAGGTATTGACTGTCGACGGTGGCTTCGCCAGAAGCGCGTTCTGACCTGAGACCGGATGCCGTCCTACCTGGTTCGGCGTGCAACGACCACGAACGTCTCGCGACGCTCCGTGGCAGCCTGAATTCGAAAGCCGTGGTCAAGCAGTCGGGACTGAACGGTCGCAATGTCGTAACACGCTTCGGGCTCCGGGCCGCGATCACGATTTCCCGCACCTGTCGCTGACCAGTCGAAGATCACGACGCGGCCACCAGGACGAAGGAGACGAGCCACCTCGTCGAGTGCGCCCGCAACGCCGTGGTGAAATGTCCGAAGCGACACAGCGCCGTCGATACAGTCGTCCGGGAGTGGGATGCGTTCGACGGCTGCTGTAACCAGTCTGACGTTTTCCGGCTGTCCCATCGCCTGATACCGGCGGTGCATCGCGGGATCGGCGTCGAGCGCCCACACCGTAGTCACCGACTGCGCCAGTGCGTTCGTGTAAAACCCAACACCGCTGCCGAGATCTGCAACCGCCCAGTCAGGCTCGGCATCGAGCCAGGTCCGGAGTTCCTCCGCAGAGAGATACCGATACTGCTCTGGATCCGCCAATCGGTCGAGTCGATCGGCATCGGTGTGGTCGTGCCCATGTTCGGCCATACCACGAATCACGAAGGGGTGGCACTAGGCTGTTGGTGTCCGAACCCGGCAGAGTACCGTCCTCGGAATCGAAATATTTCGGACCTGTTTCCGGAGCGGGATTGGGCAGCTTTTTCTCGGGGTGCTGGAATATAGGGCTACGTGGACCGAAACGACCGTCGGCTGACGGCCTTTACGATGATCGGTCACGCCGTCTTTCATACGTACGAACTCGTTATCCCCATCTTTCTGGTCATCTGGCTGGACTCGTTTACGGCGTCGCCAGCCGTGCTCGGTACGATCGTCGGAGCGGGCTACGCACTGAGCGGGTTCGGCGCGCTCCCGAGCGGTATCGTCGTCGATCACGTCAGCTCGAAGTTGCTTGTCATTGCCTCAATGGCCGGCATGGGCGGGGCCTTCCTCATCGTCGCAATCGCCCCGAACGTGATCATCCTTACCGTCGGTTTACTCGCCTGGGGGCTTGCTGCAAGTCTGTACCATCCCGCAGGCCTCGCCCTGATCAGTCGGGGCGCCAAACAGCGTGCCACATCCTTCGCCTACCACGGGGCAGCCGGAAACGTAGGCGTCGCAACTGGCCCACTGCTCGCGACAGTCCTATTGGTCTTTTTCGACTGGCGCCTCGTGGCGGCGCTTCTCGCCCTCCCCGTCGTCGCCGGGATCCTCGTGGCCTCCCGGCTACGCTTCGACGAGACTGCCGGGACGGCCGAGCGCCAAAGCGGGAGTGACGGCGAGACGCTCGATGGCATCGATGGCCTCGGTGCATTCGTCTCGCGAACCAAGGTGTTGTTCACGAGCGCGTTCGCGCTCGTCTTCCTGATCGGCATCCTCTATGGTATCTACTACCGTGGCGCGTTCACATTCCTCCCGGACGTGCTCGCCGGCCTCCCACTATTCGAATCAGTAACCGTCAGGGGATTCTCACTCGAACCGAGTCGGTACGTGTACTCCGGCCTCCTCCTGCTCGGTGGGATCGGGCAGTTCGTGGGTGGGACGGTCACCGATCGAATCCGGACCGAATATGCCCTCCTCGGTGGGTACGGTGTATTGATTGCCGTGGGCCTGACGTTCATTCCCGCGGCCCAACTCGGGTTGGTTCCGCTCCTGTTCGTCGGCGCGCTTCTCGCATTCTTCGTCTATGTCGTCGCCCCAATCAACCAGGAAGCCATCTCAAAGTATTCCCCCGCCGGTTCTCGTGGCCTATCGTTTGGCTACACCTATGCCGGCCTCTACGGGATTGGCGCCGTCGGCGCAACGATGGCTGGCGTGGTACTGACTCGGTGGTCCGCTGGCGCGCTGTTCGCGATACTCGCGGGCGTGGCCTGCATGGCCGCCATCTTGGTCGCCGCGTTACTTGGCAAAGGCGAGTGAGAGATCCGACGCATCACTCGGCCACGAGCTGGGCTGCGTTCTCGTGTCTGATGGCCGGGGCATCGTCGCCGGCGACCGGTTGCACGGACTCCTCCAGCCTGGCGAGTTCTGCACCGTCACGGGGCTCGAAGGGATAATCCGTTCCGAATAGCAGGTTTTCGACCGGAAACTCGGCTAGTGCCGCCTGTAGCGGCGCTTCGTAACCGAAAAAGCCCGACGTATCGAGATAAATTCGGTTGCGGAGTTGGTCGACGAACGGCTCCCACTCCTTTACTCGCTCCTGCCCCGGCCACCGACCGGGATCGAGTTGGAGATTCAACCGACCCAACATGGCCGCGATATTGCCACCGAAGTGGTGATAAACGAGTGTTAACTCCGGATGACGGTCGAGGACGCCGTCGTGGATTACTTTACAAATACTCTCGGACAGGGCGGCCTCTCGGCCGAAGATAGCGTTGAGGCGCCACTCGTCGCTGAGCACGTCAGGGTGGAGTGAATCATGGAGTTCCGGGTGGACGAGTAGTGGCACGTCGTAGCGCTCCGCGACCGCGAAGACCGGTTCGAGCCGTTCGGCAGTCAGTTCGATCCCGTCCGTCCGGGTCTCGAGAGCGCCTCCGACGAATCCTGCATCCAGACACCGCATGAGTTCGGCTTTCGCCGTTTCGCCACCAGCACTGACGGGAATCGCCGCCAATGCATCGAGCAGGGCGTGGTCAGAAACGACTTCGAGGAGTCGATCGTTCGCAGTCCGGACCGCTTCTGCATCTCCGTGTCCCATGTAGTATGGCTGGGAGAGGATCACCCGATCGATGTCAGTCTCGGCGTAATTCGCGAGTAGGCGATCAGCATCCGTGAGAACCGGTCCGATATGGTCACCAATCTGGCCGTTAGCCAGTGCGTCGGGCAGCGTTCCGGCTGGGTAGAGATGAGCACCGAAGTCGATCGTCATGCGTCCCTCCGGTCGAATTCGCCGTGGCCTGGGTCACCCACGACCTCGCCAGTTCTGACAACCGGTTCGCCCCTGACGACGGACGTTTCGGGCACGCCCTGGACCGTCAGCCCGTCGTAGGGGGTCCACCCGCACTTGGCCACAACGTCCTCGTTTTTGAGTGTTCGTTCACGATCCATATCGACGACGACCAGGTCGGCATCACTGCCGATCTGTAGTGCCCCTTTCCGTGGATAGAGATCCAGGATCTGTGCTGGGGTCGTCGCGAAAACGTCGACGATGCGTTCGAGGGAGACCTTCCCCCGGTTCACCCCATCAAGTAACAGCGGGAGAACCGTCTCGACACCAGGAATCCCAAATGGAGCTTCAAAAACGTCGTCCTCACCGGCCGCCTTTTGCTCCAGCGTCGAAGGGGCGTGGTCAGCGTTGACCATATCGATGTCGCCGGCGGCGAGACGGTCCCACAGACCCGAACGATCACGTTCCTCGCGAGCAGGTGGCGTAAACATCGTATATGGAGCGTCGGCGACGATGTCCTCTCTGGTCAAATACAGGTACTGGGGACAGGTTTCGGCATATGCCTCGACACCCTGCGCTTTCGCGTGGGTTACCTGGTCCACGACTTCTGGGTGACTCAGATGGGCAAACCATAGCCGAACGTCGGTCTGTTTGGCGATTTGGAGAGAGGTCGACACGGCGACCTGTTCTGCGTCTTTCGAGCGCCATTCGGGAATGACGCTCCCGTCGGTCCGGCCGGCGTCCTTCAATCGTTCCTCGTTGCGATTCACCATCAGTTCGTCTTCGGGATGGATCATGCTGATCCCACCGACACGGTCGATCTCGGCGAAAAGGTCGTGCATGGCGCCACTCTGGAGGGCTGGCACGCCGTGGACAGCACACGTGAAACTCTTGTACGCGAGCGTCCCCGCCGCCTCCAGTTCCTCGATTTCGCCGATGTTGTCCGGGTGACCACCGGCCAGCAGTCCGTAATCGACCCGGGCCCGATCGGCGAGATAGTCGCGTTTGTCCGTGAGGATGTCGGCCGTGAGGACGGTGGGATCGGTCCGATGGTGCTCACCGACAGTCGTAATCCCGCCAGCAGCTGCGGCCGCGGTGCCCGTCGGAAAGTCCTCGCGTTCCGTGTCGCCGGGGTCCATCATGTGTACGTGGGGATCGACCCCACCCGGTAGGACATGGTTGCCCGTAGCGTCGATTTGCGTGTCGGCGTCGATCGGTTGGTCGGGGGCAAGGATCGCCGCAATCCGGCCGTTGTCGATCGCAACAGTCCCCGGGAAACGGTCAGTAGCTGTCACGAGCGTCCCGCCAGTGACAGCCGTATCATAGGACATGGCCAAAGGATCGAGACGCCCGGTTGAATAGCTTTGTCACGATCGGAGGACGAACTCGAGTAGTCGAACGAAACGAGGTTCGAGCCCCGGGTTATGTGGCGGTGTATCCGCCGTCGATGACGAGACTGTGTCCGGTCATGTAGCGGGCATCTTTCGAAGCCAAATAGACCGCCGTCCGCCCGATATCTTCCGGTTCACCGAAAAACGGTAAAAGGGTGTTTTCTTCGAGTATCGGGCCCTTCACCTCGTCGTTGATTTTCGGTATCGTCGCACTGGTCTTGATGATGCCAGGACAGATCGCATTGACAGGAATGTTCTCGTCGGCGTATTCCACGGCCATCTGACGAGTGAGACTGATAATTGCGCCTTTCGATGCCGCGTAGGAGGGAGCGTCCTTGCGTGTACCCTCCATGCCAAGTTGGGAGCCGAGATTGATCACCCGTGGCTGATCCGAGTCGCGCAAGTGATCCATTGCCACCCGGCAGATGTTGTAAATTCCTTTGACGTTGACGTCGAATGTCCGGTCCCAATCGGCTTCAGAGAGTTCCTCTATCGACCCTTTCGGGAAGTACGCCGCGTTGTTGACGACAATATCGATCCCACCGAACGCCTCGACAGCTGCAGACACGAGGGCCTCCGCGCCGGCCGTATCGGCCACGTCCATTTCGACAAAGACGCTTTCCTGGCCCAACTCTTGGACTTTCTCGACCGTCGGCGCTCCCTTTTCCTCGATCTTCGGGTCGCGGCGCAGGTCACCGATTGCGATATTTGCCCCTTCTTTTGCCATTTCGAGTGCGATCCCTCTACCGACCCCTGACGAGCCGCCCGTGATGACGGCGTTGCGATTTTCGAGTCTCATAGGATGACCGTCCCGTTCGCACCAGAAGTCACACACCACGGCGCGAACAGTACGAGGCTGGGTATTCCAGGGTGTCCCTTAAAGGTGCGGGCCATTCTGGCCCTGGCATGCCAACGCGTTCCAACGTGTCACTATCCCCACGGGACCAACTGGGATAGAGCCAAATACATCCGTTTCAGCCGCCCCAAATCTGCTGTTAGCTCCCACCCAGCTTTGCTGGCCGCATCTTCGATGTGTATGTACTCCCAATTGACGTACTCGGCCAGTTCCTCGTCGTGGTCATCAGTTCCAATGAAGAGGTACCGGTCAGTATCCGATTCCCATTTGAGCCGGGATAACAGTGACTGGGGATCTGCCTTGCCTATCTCGTAATCCTGCCGAACTCCATGCCGTCGTATGGCTTCCTCAGCTGCGCTTGGATTTGCAGCGATTACGCCAACGTGACGGCTCCATTGTCGAGCATCTCCGAAGACAGCCGCCGGGTCTGCCAGTTCTCGAAATGCATCCAACGAAAATGCAAGCGTTACGCCACCACTGTCTTCAGACATGTCCGTCCTCATCCCCATCCCATCAATCGTCTTATCTCTTCTTGGAACTCGTCGGCGCGCCGGTGTGGTGGGACGGTGGGTGGCTCGTCTGGCCGCCCGAGTTGTGCGGGTTTCAAGTAGCCACAATCGAGCCATGCGTGGAGTTCGATAGACGCATGGAGGCGGCGGGCATGCGGTTTACAAATAGCCTGCCACGCTTCGCGATCCCCATCGTAGACAAAAAAATCAGCGTCACGAGCACATCCAGACTCCGAGCAGTGGGGAAGACGTTTCGACTGGAAGCCGTTTTCGTCCATTACTTGCTGGCTCAGGCAGTGGTTGGTGACTGAGCCAAGAGCGGAACAGTGCTACCCAGACACGCCAGGAATCCAACGACGGCAAGTACACCCCCGGCGGTGACCGGAGCATCCAGGCTGGCGACTGTCCCCGGTCCGAGGAGTACCAACGCGACGCCAGCCACAAACAGATACTTCTCCCGGCGCTCAACAGCTCCCAGGACGGCAAGAAGGACAAGTCCGATCACCACGAACCCGAAGAGGACGCCGATCGTGTTGACCATAGATCACGTTATCTGACCAGACGTATTGGGTGTTGCGGCCATGGGCCGTGATACGGTGGGCCAGACCACCTAGTTGTTAGATCGATCCCGTGAACCGGGGATCGGCACAGATCCCGAAAGACATCAATCGCTGCGCAACAACCCGAGAAGTTTGCGACCGACGTCTCCCAACGGATCGTACTTGGCATCGACGACCGCTTCCTTCTGGGGAATGATGGCATTGTCAGTGATTTCGATGTTTTCGGGACACACATTCGAACAACACCGCGTAATGTTACAGTATTCCACGCCGCCCCCGTCGCCACTGGCATCAGCCAGCCAATCCGTCCGATCAGCCGTGTCTTCCGGGTGGAAATGCAGGGCTGCAGACCTGACGAAGTACCGGGGACCGGCGTACTCATCTTTCTTGTCGTGCTCTCGCAATACGTGACAGACATCCTGGCAGAGGAAACACTCGATGCATTTGCGAAACTCTCTGGACCGTTCTACGTCCTCCTGATAATACTCGAAGTCCGCGTCGTCGTCCGGCGAAAACGGCTCGATCTCTTCGTTCACCTCGTAGTTCCACGATACATCCGGGACGAGGTCCTTGATGACGGGGAAGGTGGTCATCGGCGTCACAGTTACCGGAACGTCCGGGTCGAACTCGGCCATCCTGGTCATACAGGCTAGCTTTGGGACCCCATCGATCTCCACGCTACACGAGCCACACCGCCCGGATTTACAATTCCACCGGACGGCAAGATCGGGAGCTTCGTTCGCCTGGACCCAGTGGATGGCGTCCAAGACGACCATCCCTTCTTGGACCGGCACGTCGTAGTGTACGAACTCTCCCTCGTCGTCGTCGCCCCGGAATACCTCCAGTGTGTACTCGGTTACGTCTGTCTCGATATCGGTCGCCTCAGCGGTGCCCGTAAGCTGTTCGCCGTCTCCTTGTTCGCTTTCGGTTTCTGTGTCTTGTTCGGTGTCTACACTCATTGGTGTGCCCTCCCGGTCGATCTTGAAGACGGACTGAACCGGTTCATGCTTCCTCCATATGCTGATCCGTCTCCAGCATCTCCGCCAGTTCGTCCCGGGGTTCGGCTACCGTATCCCGCGACAGTGTGATCTCACCATCCTCGAGGGAGACGACGATTTTTGTCGACGCTAAGTCGTCGTCAGGCTCAGGATAGTCTGTCCGGCTGTGAGCCCCCCGGCTTTCTGTCCGTTCTAATGCAGCGTGGGCCACAGCCAGACCCACGTCGATCAAGTTTTTCACGGCAAAGCACTTTTGCCATCCAGCGTTATATTGCCGTGAACCGTCGGCTGAGAGCGCATCGGAGCGATCTCGAAGGCTTCGGAGTTGTTCGATCCCTTTCTTCAAACCCGCCTCGTCTCGGCTGATGCCGACGTGGGTTTCCATGAGTTCGTTAAGTTCATCATGCAAATCGTACGGGAGTTCACCTGTCTCGGTGTCGTTCTGGAAGGGAAATTCGAGGTACTCTTGACATCGTTGAACCGCTTCTTCGTCTATCGCCGGAAACTCTGCCATCTGAGCCGCCGCTTCACCCGCGTGTACACCGGCACGGTTGCCAAATACCAGGAGATCGGACAACGAGTTACCACCAAGCCGATTCGCCCCGTGGAGTCCGCCCGCGACCTCACCAGACGCATACAACCCCGGTATGCTCGTCTCCTGTGTCTCGGGGTCGACACTCACACCACCCATCATGTAGTGACAGGTTGGGGCCACCTCCATGGGGTCCTCGGTGATATCGATGCCGGCCAATTCCTCGAATTGGTGAACCATGGCAGGTAACGTCTGTTCGATGTATTCCGCCGAGCGGCGACTTGCGATGTCGAGGTAGGCCCCGCCATGTTCGGACCCCCGGCCGGCGGCGACCTCGCTGAGAATTGCCCGGGCAACGACGTCGCGGGTCAACAGTTCGGGGGGTGGCCGGGCATCCTCGTCACCCTGAATCCACCGGTCGGTTTCCGCTTCAGATT
>CAZKGF010000072.1:1143-8713 GCA_964552115.1 uncultured Halobacteriales archaeon | reverse complement strand
GAGTCCGTAAGTTCCCCAACTTCCGGATCCGACGAGAAGATCGTCTCCTGATCCACACCGGCCAAAAACGACCGTGGAACATCTATGGGTGACTCCCCACGATTAACCAGGACAGTCACGACAGAGCCCTCCGTCGACCGTCGGAAGACTATTACATCCCTTCGACACTGTTCGCGCACGAACGAGAGGTGTCCCCGGCGCAGTTCTCGGTGCTCAGAGCGGAGTGCGATAAGCGATTGCACGAAATCAAATAGCTCTCGGTCTTGTACGGACTGATCCCACTTCATCGTCCGTCGGCAGTCAGGGTCGTCGCCACCGGTCATACCGATTTCGTCGCCGTAGTATACGCATGGGACACCACGGTAGGTGAACATCAGCAGCAACGCAAGTTCGACCTTGCGGCTATCACCATCGTAGCGGTGGTCGATTCGAGCCATGTCGTGGCTTCCCAATAGGTTGAACAGGACCTCATTGGTCTGTTCGGGGTAGCGAACCAAGAGGCGGTTGATCCTGTCGGCAAAGCCATTACCGTCGACTGTTTCCTCGCCCACGAAGGCGTCGACGAGGTACGTAAAGGGGTAGTTCATGACGCCGTCAAATTGGTCGCCACGAAGCCACGGCCGGGCGTCATGCCAGATCTCACCGAGGACGTAGCAATCGGGATCAATTGACTTTATTTCCCGTCGGAACGCTCGCCAGAACCGGTGGTCGACTTCGTCGGCGACGTCAAGGCGCCAGCCGTCGATACCGGTCTCCTCGATCCAGTGCGTGGCCACATCGAGAAGGTACGATCGTACTTCCGGATTTTCCGTATTGAGTTTGGGCATGTAGCTCTCGAAGCCGAACGTGTCGTAATTCGGCCGGGGCTCGAATTCAATCGGAAACTCGTCGATGTGAAACCAGTCGACGTACTTCGAATCCTTGCCGTTCTCTACGACATCTTGAAATGGTGCGAACTGCCGACCACAATGGTTGAACACAGCATCTAGCATTACTTTGATTCCGCGATTGTGAGCTGAATCGACTAGCTTGCTCAATGTTTCAGTGGTACCGAAGTGGGGGTCGACTTGTCGGTAGTCGGTAATGTTGTATTTGTGGTTCGAGGTCGACTCGAAGATAGGCGTAAGGTACAGAGCCGTGACACCCAATTCATCGAGGTAGTCCAACCGATCGATTACCCCCTGGAGGTCTCCACCGAATTCGTTGTAAAGCGTCGGAGGATTGCCCCATGCCTCGACATCGTCAGGATCGTTCTCCGGATTTCCGTTCGCAAATCGATCCGGAAATATCTGATAGAACACCGCGTCGGTCACCCAGTCCGGGGGATCAATGACCTCACTTGAATGCAAGTATGGATACTCGAAGTAGTGAAGAGGGCGGCGAGAGCCTGCGGTCGGGAGATTCTTCTCAGCTTTCGACTCGAATCCCCACTCTGTTAGCCACAATACGTCATCGTCAGCCTCTAGCAGGAACGCGTAACAGAGTCGATTGTGATCTGGGGAAAGGACCGTCTCCCAATAGTCGGATTCCGCGTCGCTCCGGACAAGTTCCATGTCAGTGAAAGCCCTGTTCTCCCAGTCGAACTTGTCACCGTGAAGGACTCGGCAGCGGTCCAGATTTCCACGTTTACTTCGAAGGCGAATTTTGATAGACCGATCGTTGATGGCGTACGCGAAGTTACTCTTCGGCCGGTGATGCACAGCTTCACGCACGACAGTCATGAGTGCCCCAATTGTTCGAAGCGCCCCAGTAGTGCTCGGATCATTCGTCTCTCGGCCATCGTATACAACGGCCAGGTACAAAGTTCACTGTATTATTTCTTCATCTCCTCACGGGAGCTCGGTGTGCCGACGAATAGTTATGTCTCGACCAATCGCACGCTTTTTGCCTCGTAATCCTCCAGTAGAACTCCAGGGCCGCCGATGCTGACTGTATCCCGGTTCGTCTTCACCAGTAGTGAATGTTCTACAGGAAAGTTGTTCGTTGCCGGTTCAACCAGTCCCTGGTTCGTATCGATGACAGTTCCGCTAATTTCTTCCTGATTAAGATCGGCTCGTCGGGGAATCACGGCTGCTTCGACGCCAACTGGGTCTTCGGCCCGGAGATACAGCGTCGCATCGAGGACGGCATGTCTGAAGCTCTCGTAACTCGATGGGAGCCCCCTAGGATCTGCCACAAATACTTCCGTTGCCATAGGCCAGTAATTTCCGAGGAACGATCCGACTAGCACCGGGACTATCTGTTCCTGTGCGAATGCGATAGCCCGTTGATCGGCGTTCGACTGCGCCACCATCTCGACAGGTGCGACGACGCCGTACTGTTGGTCGACCGTAAGTAATAGCGGCGTCGCCTGATTCCACGTCCGTACGATTGTCCCGATACCAGAGAGCTCGTCGATGTTTTCCTCCGGAACGTTACTGACGAGTACCATCGTCAGGACGTCACTATCCACGGCCTCCTGTAGTTCATCTAATACCTCGGGGAGGTGGTCGTATGAGATGGAGAGCGTAATCTCGCTTTCTGCCTCAGAGATATATTTTGCAATGCGTTTGATGACTGTGACTCGGGATTTGATGACGTCGAACTCCTGAATATCCTGTTCGGTACTCGAGTAGCGCTCAGATAATGCTGGTCCCATCGCGGCTAGTTCATCAGTGAGACCTGCTATCACCTCATCAGGCTTACGAGCTCGTATTTTGGTTGGAACGACGTGATCGTCGACATCGACAAAGCCACGCTCTTCCAGTTCCTCGCTAATGCTGTACACATATCGCTTCGAAACACCGGTGGTGTCGGAGATTTCGCTTGCCGTTACCTCACCACGTTCAAGCACAGTAAGATAAGTGTCGACCTCCTTCTCGGAGAGTCCGAGTTGCATCAGACGGTCCGAAAGCGTCGAGTCGTCCATCGATGGTAGCGTATACATCCCGACGTAATAATACACCTGTCTTCTATGATTGGATTGATGCAGTCTTAATTTTGCACCAATGATGGGAGTCCAGGTCTGACGTAGAGCGGTACTTAGCCGGTGCAGTATGTTAGAGAAAATTTTACAACACATTTATTACGCAACAGCCACTGCACTGAACCGAATGAGACTGCGGCATGCGCTGAATGACTTCAAGCGTTCAAGGGGCATGGCGTCGAAATTCCCCGGTGAACGCCGGTCGGTCACCGGGACGTTCTCGGGGGACGAACGGCTTGTGTACGTCGATAGGGACGGTTCCCTCCAAGACTACTCGTATTCGCTCCTCGGATTATCCGGCATCGAATTTTCCCGGTTCGGGATCCGAGGCGAGGAAATCCATTGGTTCGGAGATGAAGGCGAACAGCGATACGTAAAGGATTCGTTTATTGTAGAAACCATTCACGAGTTCGACGACTGGTCTGTGACCCAGTACGATCTTACCCTCGGGAGGGCCCATGTCACCCACTTCAAACTCACTGGAAATCCACCCGAGGGGTGCGACCTCGTGGGGACCCTCTGTTTTGGACCAGATGGGCGCGAGGGACAAAGCGCTCACCTCGTTCACGAGGATGCCATCGAAGTCTATCACCGAAATGAACACGACTTCTTTGCAGCCTCGCCCGGAATCTCCGAGGTTGTCGGGGAGATTCCCGAACGATTCCAAGAGCTCCTCGGCCCCGAACCGGTCGATTTCCCGAGATCGAACGATACTGACAGTTACGAAGAACCCACCCTTTCAGGCATCGTTACCTCGACCATCCCCTTCGAAAATGGAAATGCGACACTCGTTTCGAAGCTAACCAAAGGACCATCAATAGATCGGACGGAAACGCTCACACGTCTTCGACAGTTACTCGCACGGTTCGATACGCTGGATACGTGGCAAACCACCGGATCCGCCGATAACCTCGCAGTTGACGATTCGCTCCCGCTCCGTCGGGCAATCGTAGCCGATCTCCGAGTCTTATCACTATTGTCGGCCCCGTCCGGAGCACGGATCGCTGGCCCGGACTTCGATCCGTTTTACGCCAACTCCGGTGGATACGGGTACACCTGGTTCCGTGATGACGCGGAGATCGCTCGCTACCTTCTTGGAGTTGATGACAATTTACACGTGGTCCCGGACAACTGGCATGCGAAAGCAGCGTCGTTCTACTGTGACGCCCAACTTACAGACGGTACCTGGCCCCATCGCGTTTGGCCACGGGAGGGGACGCTCGCGCCCGGTTGGGCGAATGCACGACTCGAAGCGGACGGGGAGGCCGACTATCAGGCCGATCAAACTGCAAGCGTAATCGGGTTCCTCGCTACATACCTTCGAAAACGGAATTCGTCCAACGAAGTCGAAATCGAGGAGACGATTGAGAGGGGGGTCGATGCACTGGATGCCTGGCTGGCGACGGATGGTCTTCCACGGACCAGTCAAAACGCCTGGGAAAACATGCAAGGCCGGTTCACGCACACGGCGGCAACGTTTTTAGAGGCCTACAGCACAGTCGGTCGTTCCCCGGTAGACAATAAACTCGCCGACCATGCAGTTTCCCAGGCGAGTGGGATCCTCGAGGGCCTCGATGCTCTCTGGACGGGTGACCACTACGCCCTCAGAATCGCGGACGGGGAGCGAGATGATCGCTTCGATTCGAGCACGCTGGCACTCGTATCTTCGTTCCGAGAATACAACGCGTTGGAGAGCCTGTCCGAACGCAAACGCGATCGTCTCGTCTCACATGTCACATCTCTCTGCGATCGTTTGTACCGCGATACCGGCGACGTGAGGGGACTTGCGCGATTCGAGGGTGACGATTGGCGCCAACGTTCCCAAACGTCTCCGAAGATTTGGACGGTTTCCACTGCCTGGGCAGCAAATGCAACGGCTCAACTCGGCACACTTCTTAACAACCACGATGATGACAGGGCCGATGAACAATATAGACAATCTCGGATTCTGCTCTCTGAATTGCTGCCAACCGGATCACTAACCCAGAGAAGTGGTTACCTCTCGGAGCAAGTATTCGACGATGGGACGCCCGACTGTGCCACACCACTCGGGTGGTCACACGCCATTCGCCTCTCTACAATCGGACACCTTCAGGCAGCCGGAGAACTCGATGTCGATACAATGCAGAAAACTACCGATGAAACTTCAGTTGCCGAGTGATACGTCATATTGCGATCTCACCGACAGACCGCTGCGATCCACCCGGGAATCCTCGACAAGCTCAGGTCTCAGCCACGTCGGTCGGTGATTAGACGGTCACTGCCGACCTATCGGCTTCGCCATCGTAGAGAATCGAATCGCCACCGGGATCGAAGATGTGGGCGTTACTTTCATCGAATGTCAGTACTACCTCGTCACCTCGTTCCGGTTCGATCTCGGCAGGAACGCGTGCGATGAACTCGGTACCGACATCGAGATATAGGTAGTTGTCGCTGCCCACCGGTTCGACGACGTCGACCACGGCTTCTACACCGTCTGTCGTCGTTCCTTGATCGATACCGACGTTCTCGGGTCGAATGCCTAAGCAGACTTCCGTGAGCTCCCGTTCAATAATTTGACTCGCTCGATCGCCAGTAAGAACATACGAGAAGCGATCTTCGGTTGTGAGGCGGACCTCGTCGCCGTCCTTCTCGACTGCCACGTCCAACATGTTCATCGATGGAGATCCGACGAAGCCGCCCACGAATCTGTTGGACGGGTTTTCGTAGACGTCGGTCGGAGGGCCCGTTTGCTGAAGTATCCCGCTTTCGAGGATCGCCATCCGGTCCCCCATTGTCATGGCTTCCTCCTGATCGTGAGTGACGTATATTGACGTCGTGCCGAGTTCGTCCTGGAGGCGCTGAATTTCCGTTCGCATGGTCGTACGCAGCTTTGCATCGAGGTTACTCAACGGTTCGTCGAACAGGAACACGTCTGGTTCGCGAACGATAGCCCGACCAAGTGCGACGCGTTGTTTTTGACCGCCGGAAAGCTCATCTGGACGGTCGTCAAGGAGCTCTTCGATGTCCATCATTTCAGCGGTTTCACGGACCTTCTCGCGTCGTTCTTCTTTTGAAAGATCGGTGCTCATCCTCAGCCCGAACGCCATGTTCTGACGGACCGTCTTGTGTGGGTAAAGCGCGTAACTCTGGAACACCATCGCGACATCTCTGTCTCGTGCGTGGATGTCTGTCACGTCCTTGCCATCGATGAAGATCCGACCAGAAGTTGGTTCCTCCAGACCAGCGATCATGCGAAGCGTGGTGGACTTCCCGCAGCCCGACGGTCCCACGACGGTAACGAATTCGCCGTCAGCGATTTCCAGCGAAAGTTCGTCAACGGCAACGATGCGGCCGTTGTCGAATTGCTTTGTCAACGAGTCCAACGCTACTGTCGCCATGTGGAATGGTTATTGATGACGGGACGCAAAACGCTTTCGAATGTTCGATGTATCTTTACATAACAAGTAGTAGAGGGCATGGCAAGATGTGAACGGTGTCGGAGGACGCCCCGGCCGAGTACATCATTCGGTTCTTCTCTCATGACGCTGCAATCGCTACGCGTGCCCGAACTAAATAATTGATCGTTGAAATAAGCAAAGGTTTAAGGTGTGAAAGACTATTACATCACTTGTGCATCCATGACAACTGATCGCAGGAGTCTACTGAAGAAGATCTCCGCTGGTGCACCCGCGGCGGTACTGGCAGGGTGTGCTAGTCTCCAAGAACAGGACACTCCGACAGCCACCCCCGAAGATGGTGGTGAGGCCACGGATGAACAAACGGACGCGCAAACACCGACCCCTGGCCCCTCGGGTAGCGCGACTGCGTGGTACGGACTCTCGGAGGACCAGTTGGCGATGCGTGAAGACATCATCACAACCTTCAACGACCAGTCCAACCACACCATCGAGGGAGAGAACATCTCCGAGATGCAGGATCGCACCACGAGCGCCATCCCCGCTGACCAAGGCCCTCACACATTCCAATGGGCCCACGACTGGGTCGGCGATTACTACGATCGTGGGTTCCTGGTTGACCAAAGCGACCAGCTCTCCGTGAGCCTCGATAGGTTTTCAACCGCCGCTGCAGAGGCGGTTCAATACGACGGTGCTATTGTCGGGTTACCGTTCGCAGCTGAAACGGTCACCTTCATCTACAACACGGATATCGTCGACGAAGAACCTGCAACGTTCGACGATATGCAGGGCGTGATGGAGGAGTACCACAGTCCGGATAACGGCCAGTACGGGCTCGCATTCCCGATCGACCCGTACTTCGCAAGCGGTATCGGCCAAGCCTTTGGTGGATACTACTTCGATCCACAACAGGATTCGATTGTCGGATTAGACTCCGAAGAGACCATTCAGGGATTCGAGTTCTTGGCCGACGAACTCGCCCCTTACATGCCGAACGACCCTGGATACGAACCCCAACAGTCGGCGTTCGCTCAAGGCAACGCCGCATTCGCGATCAATGGCCCGTGGTATCTAGCTACGCTTGACGACAATGACATCCCCTACGAAGTAAGCACGTTCCCGGAACTTGACGGGGGGCAGTTCACGCCACTAACCGGGATTACAGAGTGGTACTTCTCGAAGGCGATGGAGCAAGACAATGAAGATA
>CAZKGF010000072.1:0-1133 GCA_964552115.1 uncultured Halobacteriales archaeon | reverse complement strand
GGCGAGCCGTGACTTCATCGAGTGGTTCGTAACCAATGAAGACCACCTTCTTACACGCGCCGAGGAACAGGGTCACATCCCGGTACTCTCCGACCTCGTCGGTAGCGATGGTCTCCCAGGCCACGTGAACGCGTATGCAGAAGCTGTAGATCAAGGGATACCAATGCCGACGGATCCTCGGCTAAATGACGTCTTCGCCGCAATGGAAAGCCCGGTCGAGCAGATATTCACCGGAAGCCAAAACCCCGAAGAGGCGCTCACGAACGCGGCGGAGCAAGCAAGAAGTCAGTGGGAATAAGACACGCAGTTCATGGGTGCACTCTCTCGATTCGGCCGGCGGATCGAAGCTGTTCCGTTTCTCGACCGGCGAGATACGTCCCTACTGTACGTACTCCCGGGGTTATTCATCTTCTCGGCATTCATGCTATTTCCAGTCCTGTACCTCATCGGTATCTCGCTCACAAACGCAGCTCCATCGAATTTGTTCGCGGGCGAAGGGACCTTTTCTGTCTTAACCTTCGGAGAGGCGACGTTTGTTGGCCTCGAAAATTACATCAGTATCCTGGCCGATCCCGAGTTCTGGAACTCATTCGGTGTGACATGGCTCTTCGTTGCCACCAGCGTTATCCTCAAAGTGGTTTTGAGTGTGGGGATCGCGTTGGTCCTCACGAGTGATCGGGTCCGCGGGAAGCGATTGATGCGATCGCTCGTCATCCTCCCGATGGGGCTTCCAGCGATTTTTACAATTACCGTCTGGCGTGGGATGTTCAGCTCTGCGGAGTTCGGACTCATGAACCAGTTTATCGGACTGTTCGGTTTTGAATCGATCGCGTGGCTTTCGGATCGGTGGGCGGCGTTTTTCGCATACAACGTCACCGAAATGTGGCTCGCATATCCACTGATCGTGATCATCACAGCTAGTGCACTGCAAGACGTCCCGGAGGAACTTCACGAAGCTGCGACTGTAGATGGGGCAGCCTACGTTTCACGCTTCTTCCACGTCACGCTCCCTTCGATCAAACGCCCCGTCCTGTTCGCTACGATTCTCACGTCCGCAGCGTCCTTCCAGCAGTTCCTCATCCCCTACGTGTTCAACCAGGGCGGCCCGGCCCGAGCCAACGAGTTCATCATTC
>CAZKGF010000071.1:6621-8816 GCA_964552115.1 uncultured Halobacteriales archaeon | reverse complement strand
ATTCTAGTGGCTGGCTCGTTGGTTCTCGGCCAACTTCTGGGCCAACCCCTCGTTTTGAGTTACGTTGAAACCGGGAGTATGGCTCCAACGCTTCATCCTGGAGACGGCTTCATCGCCATCCCCCCTGCAATCGCCGGGCCAATCGAAACCGGCGACGTGGTCACATTCGATGCCGAGAATCTCCATGGCGGTGGCTTGGTCACCCACCGGGTCGTCGACACCACCGAAGCGGGGTTCATCACCAGGGGTGATGCCAATCCGGTTACCGACCAAGATGGTGCCGAGCCACCGGTCGAGCAGTCACAAATCGTCGCCGAAGCGCTGCAGATCGGGGGGCAGGTCGTCGTCATTCCGCAGTTAGGTCGGGCGGTGATCGTTGTCAACAATGTTCTGGGATTTGTCCAGCAACAACTCGCCGCAGTTCTCAATACACGGGCGGTTTTGGGCGCTCAAGGGCTTGCCTTCCTCATGTTCGGGTTCGGTATTGCAACCTACCTAGTGAGTGAACTATTCGGTGGAGGAACGGGCCGCCAACGCGAGCGCTCGGTCAGCGATCGTGCCCGCCGACAGGGGATCGGTGGCGTCGCGATCGTCGCTATCCTCAGCATCGTATTGCTCATCTTTTTGACGGCAAGCATGACCGTACCGGCTGGAACGCAGGAATTTGAAATCATTAGCTCCAGCCAGGACTCGCCCGGGATTGGCGTCATCCAAGCCGGAACGAGCGAAACCGTTCGGTACCAAATTCCATCCAACGGGCTCTTGCCCGTCATGGTATTCCTCGAACCTGCATCGGAGGGGATTACGGTAGAACCGACGGATATCTACGTCCCTCCGAACGGTGTTCGTGAGAGCATCGTCGAGCTCAGTGCGCCTGCATCGACAGGATATTACACACGAGCGCTCGTCGAACACCGGTATCTTGCGCTCCTCCCGATACCTGCAATCGAGGCGCTGTACGAAATCCATGCCTGGCTCCCGATCATCGTCATCGATCTGATACTGGTTGGGGGGTTTGCCGCTATCGGACTTGCCCTCGTGACCGGGTCTAGGCGGGTCAGAGAGCGTGACGGGGCAGCCGGTAACAGGCTTCGGAGATGGTTGCGCTGACCGAAGTTAGATGTTGAACCATGAACGGATGTCCACGTCCTCAGGCGTGTAGTAATACACGATATCGCCATCGACTACGGTGAATATATCGTGTTCGGTGTCCCGAATCACTCGTTTGTTGGAGTCGATAGCGATATCGACGAGACCCTCAATATCCGTCGTGCTAATGTATTTCTTGTCGGGATCAGTCGGCATTTCTCCCGTGGTGATCCACTCGTCGAATTGTGCGACCGAGAGTTGCATCTCTAGTTCCTCGACATCGGTTTCTTTTCGGCTGCCGTATCCGACCCCAATAGCACTGATCAATGCGAGTAAGCCGAGTCCAACGAGTCCCTGTACCATGCTCATGTTGGGTGACCGTGTCACCGTTCTCGAATCGGTTTGAGAGTGGGTCCGACTCGTCGACAGGTCTCCGTCAATCCAAAACGCACGCTCAGTGACGGTAATAGGCGCCTCTTGGGTGATACTCCCGGAGTACAGATCTGTATCGTAGGAGAGATTTAGAACGAACCGGGATTGAAACTGCCCGATATCTCCGATCTGTTGGCGGGCGTTACGGAGTTGAGACGCGACCCGTGACATATTTACTGTGGCGGAAGATTCGAGTTGGCCCTCCTGGGTCGTTGCCCCGTCCACAACGAGTGTTCGGCTTGATTCCCAAAACGGCTGATTGTTGAGTGTCGCGGACTGTATCAACCGCAACCGGTGGCCGATCGAGACGCTCTGGCCCGAGGGAACTGACGACCGAAGAGTAAATGTCACCTCGGGGGTTGCGCCGAGGAGGTACACAGGCTGGTTCACGAGCCGTTGATTCGGCTCGTATAAGGTGGTATTCCCGGTGACGACCGCGCTCGTGCCGATACCAGTGCTCACCTCCTGGACGTTCGTCCGATCGGTCAGGCGTTCAGTCGGTGGGTTGGAATAGATGTGCCACCCACCGGCGAAGAGAACAAGCCCGGCAATTACGAGGAGAGCCGCCACGATCACCCCATAACGCGCGAGTGCCAACCTCGCTCGGAGTGTGGTTGACATGATAACTTCGAATCTGGAGGCGCGCTGTATAGGTATTGTGCCTCAATTGAGGG
>CAZKGF010000071.1:0-6521 GCA_964552115.1 uncultured Halobacteriales archaeon | reverse complement strand
TGCCACGTTCGTCGCCGAGAACATCGTCATTTTCGTCGAAGACGGTCACGGTGATTTCGTCAAGGTCTGCGCCCTCGTCGGAAACACGCAGACGGGGGATAATTACCCACCCCTCCTCCCGATCGATCTTTGGTGCCTCGAACACTTCGATATCTGGGGGATGGCCAGCCCCAGCCCCAACGGGGAGCCATCGACGAAGGAGCGCCACTATCCCGAGCAGCACCAGAATGAGAAGGGCGCCACCCGCCACAAGCCAGCCGGAAACCGGAAGGTCGAGTCCGAGCGCTCCAACGCGGGAGGCTGCCCCGACACGGATGGACTCGTTGTGCCAGCCTTCGGCACCGAATTCATCGGATGCCACCACCCGAATGGTCCTGTTTCCTGCCTCGAAGGTATGCTGGACAGTCTGACCCGTGGCTGTCGATCCGTCGGGGAGTGTCCAGTTGATCGTGACGTTCCCCATCGAATCCTCGACAGAGGCCGCTAGTGTGACCGTCTCGTTCGGCGCGATCGTCGGCGGTCGCTGGACTTCTACTTGGGGGACATCGTTCGCCAGCACCGTGTAATTCGCACGATCGGTCAGTCCAAAGGCATCGGTTACGGTGAGTGAGACGTTGTAGAAGCCGACATCGTCGAAGGAAGGCTCGATCCGCTGGCCAGTAAACGTCTCGTCGAAGGACTCGATGTCCCACTCATAGGAGACAGAATTTGCTGCGAAGACGGCAAATTCCGAAAAGCCTGGTGTGGCTGCCCGTAGCGTGACGTACTCTTCGGACTCGGATTCGACTGCCGTCTCGAGGAGTTGCCAGCCACCGTTGTTTCGAGCGACTGTCGCCGATTCCACTCCGGTTTCCCCGAATCGGTCGCGCGGAATTCGAAGTTGAATGACTGCGGATCGATCCCGAAGTTCCGGTGGAACTGAGATCTCAACCCGGTGGATCATCCGCCAGTTGTCGTCGATGGACTCCTTGGAGCTGAACAGGGAATGGCTGCCGACGAGGGGGATGGGCTCTTGGACGATCGTCAGTGCGTTAGCCCCCTTGACTGCCAGCCGCTCTCTGATCTCTTCGTCAGCGTCCACGACGACCCTCACGCCAGTATCGCCGAACTCGACGGATTCGGAGTCCGAGTCCAGATCAGACCCGGGTGAAATCACAGCACGTGGCCCGTCGCGGCCGGATTCGTCTGGGTCCGGGAGGACGAGGTCCTCGACGGTGATGGCGTCCTGCATATTGGGGTCGCTGACGCCATCGGGGAAGGTGATCGACGTATTTCCTTTCTCGACGGTCGTCGCCCCACTCGGCGCCTCATTCCCAGTCTCTCCGTCAGATTCTCCGCCACCTTCGTCCGGATCAGTATCTGTTTGCCCATCATCTGGATCCGCTCCCGTCTCATCTTCACCACCGCTCGTTCCGTCATTGCCACTTCCCGCCCCGTCATCGCCATCATCGGCTCCCCCATCCGTTCCATCGTCACCATCATCTTCGTCCGTTCCATCGTCCCCGTCAGTCCCATCGTCATCGTCAGTACCCTCTTGGTCGTCCCCGTCGGGTCCCGAGGCCACGAACTGGGAGAAGCCAGGAGAATCTACATGGTAGACGTACCCGGTGGCCGTTTCGCGCTGGAACGTACTATCGACGACCTCCCAGGAGCCGCCAGAATACCGACGAATCGTCGCGTCGGACGGATCTGAGCCGTTATACTGGTCCTTCTTGATCGTGTACGTGAACGACGTCTCCGCGAGTTGTTCGTTCGGGATACTGTGCTGGATTGAGATGTGTTCGATGACTTCCTGACCCTCCGCAGCCTCGTAGTCCACCCCGTTATTGATCGCGGGGCCGTCCCTATTGTGCAGGAAGTTCATGTCGAACGTCGCCGTGTCCCGTACGTCGACGGCAGGCGTGACACTCACTGTCTCAAGATAAGAGGGTTCGGCCCTCGTACTCGGCACAGAGACGTCGACAGTCACACCCACACCGGGTGGGACGTCGTTTGCGTCCATCTCAGCCCAGGCAGTATTAGGGCTCGGATCCGGTTCTTCCCACGGTTCCTCGTCGTTTTCGACACCGGAACCGGGATTAGAAACTTGCTTCACGATAACACGCCAGCCCGAATTCGACAGCCATACGTCGATCTGTTCCTCCGCAGCGTCACTGAGAATGCGCAATTGGGCAGTCTTGATCCCCGTAGACTGTGGTGAGTACTCGATCGATATAGTATGGGTCTCATTCGGCTCGATCGTCTGGACACCGCCACCACTCACGATTTCGAAGGCGTCGGTCTCGTCGTTCAAGATCCGGCTTGCCGTGATATCGAGAGGGATCGGGGGCTGTCCCGGATTCGAGATCGTTATGTCTAGCGTCTTGGACTGGCCCACGGTGACATTCCCGAAGTTCAAGTTATCCTCACTCACGTTGATGTGGGGTGGCAATCCGGTCCCCTGGAGGTCGACTTGAGCGACCGGCTGGTCGGGATCGTTGCTGTGTAATTCTAACCTAGGTTCAAACGCACCAGCCTCAGTGGGGGTGAAGGTGATTGATGCGTTCGTCGACTCGTTGGATGCTAGGCTGACTTCTCCGTCGAGCCCATCGGAAACCGTGAACATGTTTGCGCCGGGCCCGACGATGCTACTATTATCGATGACGAGCGGCGTTGGCCCTCGATTCTCGATGGAGATTTCCTCGGTGATGCTCAGACCGCGGCCGATTGGTGGGTACTGGAGCGGGTTCGGCGTGACCGCAATCTCGGGACCAATTCCTGTCCCCTGGAGAGTGACCGAAAGGGGTTCTGAATCAGCGGAGTGAACCACGATCGCCACGCCCTCTACCGGACCGCCCGCAGTCGGTGTAAACTCGACCGGGACCTGCAGTTGCTCACCGCCTTGGAGCTGGACCGGAGTGGGCGAGGTGGGCAGTTCGAACGCCGAACTGTTCGGACCCAGGCTAAGCCCCGTGATTGTCACCGGTACTTCACCAAGGTTTTCGATGGTTACATTGCGTTGGGCAGTGGTCTCAATTTCGACGTCCCCGAAATCGAGTGGCCGTTCGCTGACGATCGCAATTTGTTGTGAAACACTTTCGCCTCGGAGCTCTGTGGTCGCAGTCGGCGTTTCGGAATCGTTCGTCCCCAACGAGAGCGTTGCGTTGTGCAGCCCGACCGAAGTGGGGGCATATTCCAGCGAAATCGACGCGGACTCGTTCGGCGGCACTGTCGGGAGTGGGCTAACAGCGGCTCGATCGAATAGAGAGGCATTGGGCCCACTAATCGATAGGTTGTTGATGGCAAGTGGGCTCCCACCGGTGTTATTGATGGTTAGATCACGTGTCGTCACCGAGCCGTTCTGCTGAACACCGAAGTCGAGGACTTCCAAGGGCGCAATCACTGGTCCCGGTCCTTCTTCCTCGGCTGCAACGTTGATGATGAGTTTGGTGACCAACGTGGTTTCGGGTTCGATGGAATCATCCCGCGTGTCGACCCTGAGGCTCATCATGATCTGATCGCCAGGTTGCAGGGTAAGATTCCGATCTTGAGTGACAGATTGACCGGTGCTAGTGTCGTAAAAGGTGACGGCTTCTTGATTGGTTTGTGTTATCCACACGCGTTGGGGCTCCTCGCCCACATTCGTGATAGTGAAAACCTCCTCGATTTCCGTCACTGCGTTGGGATTCACCCCCGCTTCAGTGATGTTGATCGTCAACTCGTTGTTGGCGTCGATTCTGGCGTACTGGCCGTTCGGCCCGTCAGCGGGTGCCAGATCTATCGATTGGTCAGGACCGAAGAGGTCGAGAGAATTCGTGACGATCGCACCCGTCGGCACGACCAAGAGCAGCACGATCCCCAGGATAACCGCTGACTCTTGCAGCGACGGCGTGCGTATAGTTGGGGTTGAGTTGCTCATTTGCGATGTGGCGTGTCTCCGAACCGCCATCGACAGACGCGTCAGCAGGCCTGATCTGTCAGGCTGGTACGACCGGATGGGTGAAAGCCATACCGCCTCCGTCCGGCTGGTCGGCTCAATACTCTCGGGACACCCATATCGGACAGACCCGCTTGGCCGAATGTCGGGGGTCAGGAAACACGAGAGTGATGTCGGCTTTCCACTTTTCAAATGCGAATCGTGGATCGACCAGGCAATCGATAGCCCACTAGGGTGATCTACGATTGCGAACTCGATTCGACTTCTAGGTTCCCATCATTGCTGTTGTCGTTGTTGTCGACCGTCTCCGAATTGGCGCTGATATCGATCACGTCGACGAGATCTGAGGAGTCTCCGCCAGTGTCGTCGAGACTGGATATGCCAGTCGTATCGATGTACATCCCGACCGTGACAGAGTCACCCGCTCCGAGTTCGATCGGGGTTTCGTTGATCGAGTACACTGCGCCGGTCCCTGAAATCGTTCCGATGGGTGAGCCGGGTTCATCACCTGCCAGATCGGCAGCACTGACGACGAAGTCGACTGCCTCCTCATGTCCGTTCGTCTCCAACTGATTGGATGGGTCGCTATCCTGATAATCGAAGTTAGTGACGTTGACCGCCACTTCATTTTCGCCATTATTGGAGACCGTAAAGACAGTCGCGTAGGTGGTAACGGCCTCGAGATTGACATCCGCCATACTAATACTCAACGTGCCACCATCGTTGGACGCGATATCGTGCTGTGCATCCAAGCCTAACAGCGCCCCCGAATCACCGGAAACGCCGATCTCCGCCGTCCGCTCTGCACTCACAGTTGTGAACGCACCGGTTGCCGTCACGATTCCCACAGCCGCGAAGATTGCGACCAGTGCCAGTAATTTGCCACGCGGAATGTTCATGGTTTGTATTGCTCCATTGCCTTCGGGGCCAAACCCACTCAGGCTTGGGAGTAACCTTTACCCCTATCACCTTTGTAAGACCGGTCTAACGGACAGTTAGGCATCCCTAACGCTCCAAAATCGAGCCGAAACCGAGTCAACAGCACGCCAAACCGTCGTGACCATCGAGGATACAGGGGACTCTTCCGATCAGGTTTTTTCCGAGTTTGCGTATTGACCGGAGACCCAAACTGAACAGCAGAATTGTTCGAAAAGAGTTACGTTAGGGGAGTCTTACTAAGGGGATACGGTGGGTACCGGGATGCAACATGGCTAGAGGGAAATTGATCGCCTTGCTCGCGCTCTTGGCAGCCATTGCGCTTGTGGCTGGGAGCGGAGCTTTTACCTCTGCCTCTGCCGACCGGACGGCTTCGGTCGGTGTCTCGGGCGATGCGAACGCTCTAGTCGAGATCACCCCGCATGCCGGTCCAAATGGAGAATACGCATCCTATTCTAACGGTCTGATGGAGCTGACGCTCAATCGAATTCCGATGGAATCAGAGACGACAATCCCTCGGACGTTCAATATCACGAATCAGGGGACCCAACGAGTCGGGGTCTGGGTGACGGATCAGGATACGGGAGATACGAACCACACTGATCGAATAACATTTTACAATCCAATTTATGGCGGCGGCGGGTCAGCTGGGGTGGCCTGCGAGAACGGTGTCAAGTCGATCGAGGGACAGTCCAACGCGATCTCGCTCGAACCCGGCGAAACCTTGGTGGTCAGTATCAAGGCAGATGCCACTGGTCTTTCCGATCCAACAGTTGACTTGGTGGATTCGTTGACGATCCACGCGAGCGCCGAAGTCACGGGGACCACGAATCCGACATCGACAAACTGCGAGGATAGCGATGGGGGCGATGGCGGCGATGGCGGCGTGATGCCTCCAGAGGATTCAGACGGTGACGGCCTTGATGATTCGACCGAGGAAGCGATCGGGACCAATCCGAACGACGCCGACACCGATGGCGATGGCATCGACGACGGTGTCGAAACGACGAAATCGGACGGGGACGGGCCCGGGTACGAAGTCGACACTGACGACGACGGCACGATCGACGCCCTAGACTCCGACAGTGACGGCGATGGCATCCCGGACTCAATCGAGGGTGCATCCGATATGGACGGAGATGGGGTCTCGAATTACAGAGACCTGGATAGCGATGGAGACGGCGTCCCCGATTCGGTCGAGGGGACGGACGATACCGACGATGATGGCACGCCCGACTTCCTCGATCCCGATACGCCGGGTGCGAACGTGGGCGCCGACTGGCCAAACACGGCGGCACCGATCCAGTTCAATACCAGTATTCAGTGGGAGACAATCGAGATCGACGGCGACGATTCCGGAATTCAAGAACACCCGGATAATGACGAGATGGTAACCGTCTCCCAAAGTCGTGGACAGACTCTCTGTCCCGACGACCCGAGCGCGCAGATCGACGTCACAGTTACCGGGGAGACCGCATCGGGAATCCCCTTCACCGTGGACGTAACTGCCGTTAACTGCAACAATCAGAGCGGGGATCAAGACTCGCCAGGGAACGGAAATGGTCCTCCCGAGAACGACGATGAGGACGAAAATGAGGGCGACGAAGAGGAGGATGAGGACGAAGACGATGAAGATGACGACTAAGGACCATGGTCAGAGTAGATTACG